>JAQTNW010000021.1 GCA_028713655.1 Candidatus Methylacidiphilales bacterium
CCGTTTCCCTGACTTCAGAAGCTTCTGGCGGGCGACGTGCTCCGCACGGCGCGTGACAGAAGGAATCGCGCAGCGATTAGAGCAGTTGCAGCCTATCACCTGATTATTCCTTTATTATTAATCCCAATCTGTGTGTAAGCCGACAGAAAATTTAATCCGGTGGGCGTAACTGTCGTTCGCTGTGGACTCCACCGAACCTCCAATGCCAAAAACCTGAGCGACACTAATACCAGCTCCCGCCTTATCGGTAGAGCCACTCCCCACGATTACTGCGACATCAAATGAAATGCCCGGGATGTCTTTACTACCACCAATATTTTTGTGGATGCGATATGGGGCTTGAGAATACTTGCCTCCATGCTTCTCATGTATTTCGGCGTTGGCCTCTTTAACTCCGACGGCTATTTCAACCAGTGTCGTCTTAACAAAAGTTCGTAAATCCATTTGGGTGTTCATTTATTCCGTTTTTTCATATCAAGTGGCATAGGCGCGGTGTTGATTGTTTCCCGTGAAGCACCCCGCGGCAGTTTTTCAAAGAAATTCGGCTGGCGCTCCCGGCAGGATTTGAACCTGCGACCAACGGATTAGAAATCCGCTGCTCTATCCCCTGAGCTACGGGAGCCAAGCATCCAATTGCAACAACCCGATTTCCAAAGAATTGCGCCCATTTCAAAAGATGGAAAACAACGGATAAAACCAGTCCGCGCGCGATTCTTCGGCATCAATCAGCAAAAGGGTATGCCAGAATATCAAAGGATGGAAAAGAGAAATGGAAGGAGCCTCCGGCCCGATTCCAGAAGGAAGGTGGAACACTTCCCAAATTGCGCCGGATTTTGCACTTTCAAAAGCCCGTGCCCTGCGGCAGTCTGGTTGTGTTTATATTGTCAAGACCCATGAACCCAATACCTCCAGAAACTGCCCCTGCAAATACGATCACGCCCGAGCAGGCGGAGTATTTGCAGAGCCTGCGCCGCGGCATGACCGGCTACCTCGCAGTCCATATCCCGTTCCCACTCTTTCAAGCCGGGCGGCGGACCGAACTGCAGGCCCGGATTCAACAGCTTGTGGATAGTAAATTGGCCGAACAAGAGACTGAACTGGCCCCGCATCTCCACGACAAACTGATCCTGGACATTCTGACCGGAATGCCATCACAAACCGCTACACTACCTGGAATGGCCGTATCCGAAAATGTAGTCCACACGGTGGAAACTCTCCGCGCCCTGATTGTCCCTTACATGGCCCGCCATATCAGCAATGATCTCTTGCAGGAGGGGCACGAAAAAACACTGGCAAAAAAAATCATACAGCTCGTGGATGAAAAGCTGGCAGCCGACTCAATTCGAATCGACGCCGCAATGCGCCACTCCCTGATTGAAGTCATCTGCCGCAATGCCAATGTGCCGGTTCCGGAAATCATCGATCCGACGCCACCCATGTCCATACCCGCAACCCCGGCCAAGCCGGAAGCCGTGGCAAAACCGCCGGCAGCGCACCAACCGGCAACAGCGCTCAAACCACACCTCGCTCCCACCAAGCCCACGACTCAACCTGGAAACTCTGAAAAAAAAGCCACAAAAATAATCCCGCGCACCACTCACATTCGAACCGGGCTTATCCAACCGCCTGCGCCCGCCCTAAAGCCCGATGCAGAGTCCGATGAAATCCTATTTACCGACGATCTGAAGCGCGAACTGCTCCTGGCAATCGGCCAGGGACTCGATGCCAAAATCATGGGCAGCGGCGATGAAGCCGCCGTCCGGAAACACATCTCAAATTTAATCGAGTCGTACTGCGCGAAACACAACCTCGATCTCGAGGATGAAATCGAGAACGTGTTGTTCCAGGCCATTCTCAGCGGCGAAGGAGTCGAGTTCCAACTCTGAGCCAGTCTGACTCCCGACAGTCTCCAAAACCTCCCAACACAAAACCCCGCATGTTCACCCGCCGTTTTGGAAAAACCAATTTGCAAATGCCCGTCTTTTCCTGCGGCGGCATGCGCTACCAGCATAAATGGCAGGACGTCCCCCCGGAAGAGATCCCAAAGGCCAACCAGGACAATCTCGAACAAACCATCCACCGCGCCCTGGAACTCGGCATCAACCACATTGAAACCGCCCGTGGCTACGGCACGTCCGAAATGCAACTGGGCCGGCTCCTGCCCAAACTCCCGCGCGAAAAAATGATCGTCCAGACCAAGGTCGCCCCGGTTGCGGACCCGAAGGAGTTCCTGGCGACTTTCAACAAATCGATGGACTACCTCCACTTGGAGTACGTCGATCTGTTTTCCATCCACGGCATCAACAACGCCGAATGCCTCGACTTCACAATCCGCCCGGGCGGCTGCCTTGAAGCCGCGCGTAAGCTGCAGCGCGAAGGCAGGGTTCGTTTCATCGGATTTTCCACCCACGGCCATACCGACACCATCCGCAAGGCCATCGCCACAACCGAGTTCGATTACGTCAACCTGCACTGGTATTTTGTCAACCACGCCAACTGGCCCGCCGTCGAAGACGCCCGCAAGCTGGACATGGGCGTCTTTATCATCAGCCCGAGCGACAAGGGCGGACTCCTATACAAACCGCCGGAAAAACTCGTCAAGCTCTGCGAACCGCTTTCACCCATCGCCTTTAACGACCTCTATTGCCTCGGCCGCCCGGAGGTGCATACCCTCAGCATCGGAGCAAGTCGGCCCACCGATTTCGACGAGCATGTCCAGGCCCTCAAGTTCTACGACCGGATCGGGGAGGTCGTTCCGCCCATCGCCGCGCGGCTGCACGCGGAACTGGCGCGCGTTCTGGGCAGGGACTGGATGGAAAATTGGGATAAGAATATCCCCGACTGCGACTTCGTCCCCGGCGAAATCAATCTCAAGGAAATCCTCCGGCTCTGGAACTGGGCCAGGGGCCTCGACATGGTTGAATTTGGGAAAATGCGCTACAACCTGCTCGGCAACGCCGGGCACTGGTTCCCGGGCCAGAACGCTGAAAAAGCCGCCGAAACCAACCTCGCCCCGGTCCTCCAAAACAACCCCTTGCGAGACCGCATCCCCGGCGTTCTGAAGGAAGCCCATCAACTCCTTTTTGAAGCCCCTGTGAAACGACTCAGCCAGTCGGATTGAAACCATTTTAACGCAAAGGGCATAAGACGCTAAGTCGCAAGAAGCGCAAAAGCCATTGATTGCTTGCCGCAAAAGAACACAAAAATCACAAAGAACCAGAAACGTGAAACTGAGATTTTCCTCTGTGTGGCTCAGTTGCTCCGTGAGAGAAATTGATTTTGGTTTGAGATCAAACCCTTCATGCCCTCCATGTTTTTCATGGTAAAATGTTCGCACTCCGGACGAATCCGTCCTCCGATGGATTTTCCCTTGCGCCTTTTGCCCTTCGCGCCTTGGCGTTAAAATTCGACTCCTTCTGTGTGGTAAACCCCGATATTGCATTTACGCCGCTTATGGCTAAGCATTGGATGTTTATGGCGAACTCAAATCCTTACTCGGACCTTAAACTCAAGTTCCAGGCCAACGGCCAATCCCACGACTACTTTTCCATCCCGGCTCTCGGCAAAAAGCTCAACATCCCCATCAACCGCCTGCCGGTCAGCATCCGCATTGTCCTGGAATCCGTCCTGCGCAATTGCGACGGCATTCGCGTCTCCGAACAGGCTGTCAAAGACCTCGCCTCATGGGCTCCCAATTCCCCGCGCACGGAGGAAATTCCCTTTGTCGTCGCCCGCATCGTCCTGCAGGACTTCACCGGCGTGCCGCTCCTGGTGGACCTCGCCGCCATGCGCAGCGCGGTCGCGCGCCTGGGCAAAAATCCGAAAATGATCGAGCCGCTTGTGCCGGTCGATCTCGTCGTGGACCACTCGGTGCAGGTTGATTTCTCCGGCTCCGCCGAGGCGCTCAAGCAAAACCTCGAGATCGAATTCACCCGCAACCGCGAACGCTACCAGTTTTTGAAATGGGGCATGCAGGCCTTCGACACCTTCAAGGTCGTCCCGCCCGGCATCGGCATCGTCCATCAAGTCAACCTGGAATACCTGGCCAAGGGCGTCCTCAAGGACAACGCGGGCGTGGTTTATCCTGACACTTTGGTAGGCACCGACTCCCACACGACCATGATCAACGGCCTCGGCATTGTCGGCTGGGGCGTGGGCGGCATCGAGGCCGAAGCCGGCATGCTCGGCCAGCCCGTTTATTTCCTGACCCCGGACGTCGTGGGCGTCCACCTGACCGGCGCGCTGCGCGAAGGCGTGACCGCCACCGATCTCGCCCTCACCCTGACCCAGCTCCTGCGCAAAGCCAAGGTGGTCGGCAAGTTCGTCGAATTTTACGGCCCCGGCGCTGCGGCCCTTCCGGTCGTGGACCGCGCCACCATCGCCAACATGGCCCCCGAATACGGCGCCACGATGGGCTTCTTCCCGCTCGACGGCGAATGCTCCGCCTATCTCCGCGCCACCGGCCGCAGCGACGAGGCGGTTGCCGTTTACGAATCCTATTACCAGGCCCAGGGACTCTGGGGCATCCCCAGGAAAGGCGACATCGCCTACTCGACCGACCTCGAACTCGATCTCGGCAGCGTGGTCCCAAGCGTCGCCGGCCCGAAACGCCCGCAGGACCGCATCGAACTGCCCAACCTCAAACAGGAATTCACCACCGCATTTTCCAAGCCCGTCGCCGAAAGCGGTTTTGGGAAAACGCCCGCGGAACTGGCCAAAATCGTACATGTCAGTAGCGCCAGCAACGGCCATGCCCATCCCGGCGGCGGCAGCCAGGAACCCGTTTCACAGAAACGTTCGGCGGAACGCGGCACCAATCCCGCCACCGAACGCGAAATGGCCAATAACCGGCCCACGCCCGATGCGGCGGATGCGCCCGCGCTCGCCGTGGAAGGCGACCTGCGCCACGGCAGCGTGCTGATCGCCGCCATCACCAGTTGCACCAACACCAGCAATCCGTCCGTCATGCTCGCAGCCGGACTGCTTGCCAAAAAAGCCGTGGAAAAAGGCCTGACGGTGAATCCGTTGGTCAAAACATCCCTCGCGCCCGGCTCCCGAGTCGTCACCGATTACCTTTCCAAGACCAAGCTGCAACCGTACCTCGACAAGCTCGGCTTCCAGACGGTCGGCTACGGTTGCACCACCTGCATCGGCAACTCCGGCCCGCTCCAGGCCATCATCGAGGACGCCGTGGTCAAAAATGATTTGATCGCCGCCAGCGTGCTCTCGGGCAACCGCAACTTCGAAGCGCGCGTCCACCAGAGCATCAAGGCCAACTTCCTCATGTCGCCGCCGCTCGTCGTCGCCTTCGCATTGGCCGGGCGCATCGACATCAACCTCGCCCAGGACCCACTCGGGACGGACAAGGCCGGCAAGCCGGTTTATCTCAAGGACCTCTGGCCCACCCTGCAGGAAATCCGCGAACAAATGCAGGCCGCGCTGAAGCCGGAAGTGTTCCGCAAATTGTACAGCGACTTCGCTTCGCAAAATCCCAAGTGGAATGAAATCCCCGCGTTCACGGGAAACGTGTACGAATGGGACGGCAGCTCGACCTACATTCAGGAACCTCCGTTCTTCGAAAACTTTTCACTGCAACCCGGCAAAATCCAGCCGATCCAAAACGCGCGCGCGCTTGGAATTTTTGGCGACTCGGTCACAACCGACCACATTTCGCCGGCCGGCTCGATCAAGAAAACCTCCCCTGCGGGCGCCTATCTGCTTGAAAGCGGCGTCACGTATGAGGATTTCAACAGCTACGGTTCGCGCCGAGGCAACGACCGCGTCATGACACGCGGCACCTTTGCCAACGTCCGGATCAAGAACCTGATGTTAGGCGGCGAGGAGGGCGGCAACACCCTGCTCCAGCCCAAAGGCGCCAAGCTCCCCATTTATGATGCGGCGTTGGAATACAAAAAAACTGGCACACCGCTGGTGATTCTGGCCGGGCAGGAATACGGCACCGGCAGCTCGCGCGACTGGGCGGCCAAGGGCACCAACCTGCTGGGCGTCAAAGCCGTCATTGCGGAAAGCTTCGAGCGCATCCACCGCAGCAACCTGGTCGGCATGGGCGTATTGCCCTGCTGTTTTGTCGAAGGCACTTCGGCGAAAACCCTGAAACTGGATGGCAGCGAAACCTATTCCATCATCGGTTTGTCAAACGACATCCAGCCCCGGCAACGCTTGTTTTTGGAAATCACCCGCGCCAACGGCTCGAAAGAACAGATCCCTGTTGTGCTGCGCATCGACACCCCGATCGAAGTGGAATACTATCGTCACGGCGGAATTCTGCCCTACGTCCTCCGCCAACTCATCGCCCAGAACAATCCCCTCTAATAAGAGGGGCGGAAAGGTCGCCGCAGCGACCGCTTCGGGGGGTGTGGTCATTTCTCTCACAGAGCCACTGAGAACACGGAGAGAAATGTGGAATTCAGAACATGTTATAATTCATAATTCAAACTTCTGAATTTTTCCCTGCATCTATCCCCCTGACAAGGGGGTTTGTGTTTAACCAAGAACTACGGACCAAGAACGACTCTTCCTCTATCAAGCTCCCTCATTGCGCACAAATACTGGATCGCCACGGCCCAACTCCGACATGGGTCGCGAGTGTTCCAGATGTGCCTCCTAATGAACAGATGTGATAAAATGTTGAAAGATAGGATGTTAGCTAAAACGCCAACGGCGTTTCGTCCTTCAGCCCAGGGTTGCCACGCCGAAGCGTAGCGAAGGCGGGAGCTACCCTGGGTAAAATAAAAAAATCACCCCGAACCCTGAAAGCGGTTCCGGCAATTGTATGCCTGCCACAACCCGCGTTGGGGTTGAAAATCATTTTGATAAATACCCCGCTCAAAACAGCTTTTTTGAAAGGTTTGGGTTCTCGCAATGACTATCGGAGTCGGCCCCATTCATTTATTTATTGTCCCAATGCCCGTTGAATTCGCAGGCGGAGTCTGCCCTCATTTTTGCGGTTCAATTCGTGCTCCAACAGGAAGCTTATCATTCAGTTTTATTGGGAGACGTAACCGCATTGCAACTCGCAAGCAATCAGAATCATTGAATTGTGCGAGCGAGTCAGGAGATAACATCGCCAGACAGCCTTCACCGAATTTGTCCTCCAAAAAATACGGCCACACGTCATTGATTTCGTTAAAGTCAACGTGGATGCAAGCCCATGTCTCAAATTGGTTGGCAACCCGCATTAATTCCCGCATGAATTGATCCACGCCGTTGTAGCACTCGCTCAAGTTTAATTTTGAATCACTGGCCGCTTGTTTTTGACAACTGAGCCATAGCGATAGCGCAGACGCGAATATGGCGGCGGGATCCGGATGTATGGTGGCAGACTCAATTTTATGATTCATAACCCGGCATATACACCTGGCCTGGTTTGCCAACTCGGGCAAGATTTTTCAGCTTCTATTTTTACAACACATCGGCCAGCCTGACCGCATGACAAAAGCTCCATCTGTGAAATGGACGCGCGAACATTTGCTGATTGCTTTGAATCTTTACTGCAAATTGCCGTTCGGCAGCTTTGACAGCAACAATGTGGTGGTGAAAGAAGTTGCCGCCAAGATGGGGCGAACCCCAAACAGTCTGGCAATGAAGCTCAGCAATCTTGCCTCACTCGATCCGGTTCAACGAGCCCGTGGAATCAAAGGGCTTGACGGTGCGTCCAAGCAAGATCAACTGATGTGGGATGAATTTCAGGGCAATCTTCCGATGCTAGGCGTGGAAAGCGAGCAATTGCTGCACGATTTATTCACCAAAGACGAGACGAAGGAAGTGGATTTTTTGCAACGCGGCAAACCACGAATCATTGTTCCAAGCGGGCCAACGGAAACACAGGCAACAGTCAAAATCCGGCGTGGCCAGCAATTCTTCCGGCAGGCTGTTCTCAACGCTTACGATGTTCGTTGCTGCATCAGCGGTATCAACGTGCCGTGCCTGCTGATCGCAAGTCACATCAAACCGTGGGGAAAATTTCCGAATGACCGGCTGAACCCCCAAAATGGACTTTGCTTGTCCGCGCTTCACGATGCCGCGTTTGATGAAGGACTTATCACGCTTGACGAGAAATTGAGCGTTGTTTTGAGTAACCAACTCCGGGGCTTCTTTCCGCAAACAGCATTGGAACAAAATTTTATTCCGTTTGAGGGTAAGCCGATTCGCTTGCCGGATAAATTAGCCGAGCCGGACGTGGATTTTATTCGCTTCCACCGTGAAGTGATTTTTAAGCGTTAAAGTTTGATTCCGAAGCTAATCGGTGAGACGTGAAGAGGCAGAACGAGCCCTATCGCATATTAGCGAACTAGAGAAGTAGCAAGACAATCCATTACACGCTTTCCACATTCATAGCCCCGCTTAAGCGAGCACGCAACGAGACGGCATCAACAGGCCATGATGCAGGAACTTTTCACCGGAAGGATACGGTTGATTTGAAAGGAGGAGGCGCTAAGGTGATCTTATGACGGATCAAGACATTCAGGCACTCGAAGACCAGTTCCCCGCTGTTTCCGGATCGGCCTTCGCCGCCGCACGGGATCAAGTGCTGAAGTCGGGGCAAAGCGTATTGCAGTCCGAAAACGGCGTCATCTACGAGATCTTCCCCGATGGCCGGCGGATTGAGGTGAAAAAGATCGAGCCTCCCACCCATTTCATCACCGGCCGTATCTTCACCATCAAGTGAGCACGCCGACCCCACGGCTGCGCATGTTCGCCGGGCCGAATGGTTCGGGAAAAAGCACGTTGAAGTCCTATCTGACGCCCAACCTACTCGGGGTTTATTTAAACCCGGACGAGATGGAGATGGAAATCCGCCGTCAGGGCTTTATGGATTTCTCGGCTTACGGCATCCATGCCACTGAAGAGGAAATACGGAACTTTTTCACAGGATCGGCCTTCTTGAAGGAGCTGGGTTTTGCCAGCGAAGCAGCGCAGCTTGGTTTCGCAATCGGGCGGGTGAATTTTGGGATGGTAAAAGTGAATTCCTACTTTGCCTCGGTCGGAGCAGATTTTCTGCGGCAGAAACTGTTGGAGCAGAAGATATCGTTCACTTTCGAGACGGTGATGTCGCACTTCGGCAAGGTGGATCTGCTGGTACAGGCGCAGGCGGCGGGTTATCGGACATATCTATATTTTGTGGCCACAGATGATCCTGCCATCAATATTTCACGGGTACAAAATCGCGTGAAATTGCATGGGCATGATGTGCCGAAGGATAAAATTGAAACGCGTTATTATCGCTCGCTGGATCTGCTGATGGATGCGATCCGGCACACGAACCGGGCCTATATCTTTGACAATTCCGGTGATAGCGCGGATGGCAGGCAGACTTGGCTGGCGGAAATCACAGAAGGCAAGCAGTTGGAATTGAAGACAGAACAGATCCCCGCCTGGTTCAAGCGGGCGGTTCTGGAAAAGCTTGGCTGAATCACCCACCCCGCGAATGCCAGAACAACCGCGATCCGAACGCAAGTCCCAAAACCGCGTCATCGCCCTGTTCGTCAACAAAGGTCCCATCCTGCAGGTTCACCTGCGTGGATTGACAGATCCAAGCCGCCACCCAGGACAAGCCGTTAAGAACCTCGCCGTGCAATTCGTGTCTTGCGCAATTGGAAGTGTTGTCTTACAACTTTGCTCATGAGTAACACGATCACCATTCGATTGCCGGAAGATCTGCGCCGGTGGCTGGAGAAGGAGGCGAAACTGACGGGTCTGCCCAAGGGCCGGATCGTGCGGGAGCAACTGGAACTCTCGCGCACGCGGAAGGCGCGCCAGCCTTTTCTTGACCTGGCCGGAAGCGTCGAAGGTGCGCCCGGCCTCAGCCGCAAGCGGGGCTTCCAGCGGTGAACGGGATTGCCGACACGGGCTTTCTGGTCGCCTTCGCCAACCGCAGGGACGATTATTTTCCGTGGGCCCACGCGCTGGCGGAGAATGTCCATGAACCGCTCCTCACCTGTGAGGCGGTGCTGGCCGAGACGGCATTTCATCTCAGGAACAGCGCGCTGGTGCTGCGGTTGCTGGAAACCGGGCTCGTGCGGCTGGCCTTCGACCTGGAGAGCCACCGTCCGGAACTCGCGGAACTGGCCCGGCGGTATGCCGACCGCCAGCCCGACCTGGCCGACCTCTGCCTCATCCGCATCAGTGAACTGAATCCGAAGCTGCCGGTGATCACGGTGGATGGCGACTTCAAGCTCTACCGGCGCAACCGCCGTGAGAGCATCCCCGTCGTCATGCCCCCGGATCTGGAGTGTGCTTGATGAAAAAAGTGGGTTGACTGGGACTCGAACCCAGAACCAATACCTTAAAAGGGTACTGCTCTACCATTGAGCTATCAACCCCGAGTCCAGCCAAAAGGGCCGGAGAGCCGGATAATTTCCACCCAAAAAACCGCCCTGTCAATGCCAGAAATGCGCCTTCCTAGCCCGGATGTTTCACAGCTTATGAAAACCTCAGCAAAGTGTCCTGCTCCAAAGTGTGGCAGGAACCGAGGGTGCGGCTACATCCGGGCTAATCCTGCTTAAAGCTTTAAACTTACTTGTCCGCCATAGCCTTGGCGAAGGCGGAAGACTTTAAACTAAATTAAACCAAACCCTTCTTCATCACTTCCAAGGTTTTTTCAATTTCCTTCTCCCCATGCGCCAATGAAATAAAGCAGGTCTCAAATTGCGAGGGCGGCATGTAAACCCCGCCCTCCAACATCGCGTGGAAATACCGTTTGAACTTTTCCAAATCCGAAGTCTTCGCATCCTCCAGGTTCCGGACTTCCCTCCCCGTGAAAAACAGGCAAAACATCGATCCGATCCGGTAAAACCTGCTCTCGATCCCCGCGCGCTTCAGCAAATTCCGAACCCCCTCCTCCAGCATCGCCCCCGTTTCTTCCAGCTTGCGATATCCATCCACACGCTCCAGTTCCTCCAACTGGGCCAGGCCCGCCGCCATCGCCAAGGGATTCCCTGACAAGGTTCCGGCCTGATACACCGGTCCATCAGGCGCCAGGCATTTCATGATTTCGCGCTTCCCGCCAAACGCGCCCACCGGCAAGCCGCCGCCGATCACCTTCCCAAAAGCCGAAAGATCCGGCCGCACGCCATAAATTCCCTGCGCGCCGCTTTTGCCCAGGCGAAACCCGGTCATGACTTCGTCGAAAATCAGAACAAACCCGTATTGATCCGCCAGACGGCGCAGCGCCTGGAGAAATCCCGGCTGCGGCAGGATGAGCCCCGCGTTGGCGGGCACCGGCTCCAAAATCAGCGCCGCCACCTTGTTTCCCATTTGCGCCAACACGGATTCCAGAGCGGGAAGATCGTTGAACGGCAGGCAAAGCGTTTCGGCGGCCAGCGACTCCGGTATCCCGGCGCTGTCGGCCCGGCCAAACGTGAGCACGCCCGAACCCGCCTTGACCAGCAACGAATCGACATGGCCGTGGTAGCACCCCTCGAATTTGATGATCTTGTCGCGACCGGTGTAGCCCCGCGCCAGCCGGATGCACGACATTGTCGCCTCCGTGCCGCTGTTGCACATGCGCACCTGCTCCAGGCCGGGGACCCATGAAGTCAGCACCTCAGCCATGCGGAGTTCCAACTCGCCCGGAACACCGAAACTGCTGCCGCGATCCGCGGCTTGATGGATGGCCTCGCGCACACAAGCGGGCGCATGACCCAGGATGGCCGGCCCCCAGGTGCATACGTAATCGACATACACATTCCCGTCCACGTCATGCAGATACGCGCCCGAAGCGCTTTTTGCAAAAAAGGGCGTCCCGCCAACGGCGCGAAAGGCCCGCACCGGCGAGTTTACACCGCCGGGCATTAGTTCTTTCGATCTGTTGAACAGCTTTTCCGATTTTTCAAAATTCATTGGTTTTCCCTTTCATAACATTAAATCAGCAACACGGAAAGCCTTGCATTTTAACGCCAAGTCGCAAAGGGCAAAAGGCGCAGGGGATCGCATTTTGGGTTGAAACAAATGCATTCCTCGCGCCAAGGGCGCCAAGTTCGCAAGGGAAACTGAAACTGGAATTGAACCACGGATAAACGCGGATGAGAAAAGCAGGTATTCGCGACGGGGACACCAAGGGGCAAAGCAAATGATTTACCGCAGAGCCTCAAAGATCACAGAGTTTTTCTAAATTTCGATTTCCAAACATCCGTGTTTATCTGTGTCCATCCGTGGTTCAATTTAAGTTTTAAGAAAATCTCCTTTGCGTTCCCTGGCTCGCGACGAATGCCGGAGTTCGCGATCTTCCTGTAAAATGGTTTTCCTTGGTGTCTTGCCACCTTTGCGTTAATCTGCGCCGCAACACCCATGAAAAAAATCAAACGCCCCGACGGACGCAAACTCAACCAACTTCGACCCCTGCAATGCCAGTGGGACATCGCCCCCAATTCACTCGCCTCCGTGCTCATGCGCTGCGGCCAGACCCAGGTGCTCTGCGCCGTCAGCGTCGAGGAATCGGTCCCGCGCTGGATGCAGTCCCAGGGCGTCAGCGGCGGCTGGCTCACCGCCGAGTATTCCATGCTCCCCTACTCCACGCCTGAGCGCAAACAGCGCGACATCAGCAAGGGCAAGATCGACGGTCGCAGCCAGGAAATCCAGCGCCTCATCGGGCGTTCCCTCCGGGCGGTTGTGGATTTGGAAAAGCTGGGACCCAGGAGCCTCTGGGTGGATTGCGACGTGCTGGCCGCCGACGGCGGTACCCGCACCACATCCATCACAGGCGCCTATCTGGCCATCAAGCTGGCGGTCGAACGCCTGAAAAAGAAAGGCCTGCTGAAAACAAATCCGCTCGTCTCTCCCGTCGCCGCCACCAGCGTCGGAATTTATCAGGGAACCGTGGTCACCGATCTTTGTTATCTCGAAGACCGGGATGCGGCGGTGGACATGAATATCGTCATGACCGGCGAGGGTCGTTTTGTCGAAGTCCAGGCCAGTGGCGAGGAAACAACCTACAGCCGCTCGGAACTCGACGCCATGCTGCGCGCCGCAGCCACGGCGTTGAAAGATATTTTTCAGTTCCAGAAGCGGGCCTGGTCCAAGCGTCCGAAATAGTCTAGCAAAAATAAGGTTTAACGCAAAGACGCAAAGGGCAAAAGGCGCGGGGAAACCATTTTACAGGAAGATTGCGAAGAACACGGAGGAAAATGTAGAATTCGGAATGCAGAATTCAGAATGCTTCATAATTCCTAATTCAAACTTCCGAATTAACCATGACTTACAGACTTAAAACTGGAGTCGAACCACGGATGGACACGGATAAACACGGATGGATTCGCATTTGGAAGCTGCAAGGATTGCTCCCAACCGCAGTTCTGTTTCTTCTGCCACTTCTGCCCGTTTTTGGAGCGGAGAAAAAAGCCGCGTCCGATCCGTTGGCTGCTCCGTATTTGGAGCCTGAGCTTCTAAGCGTCCAGCACAGCCTTTATCCGGAAGCGCTTTGGCAGGGTCAGACAAAGGAAAAGGTCGTCGCGTTGAGTTTTGATGACGGCCCCAGCCGCTACACGCCGGCCTTGCTGGATGTGTTGAAACGCAAGCATGTGAGCGCCACATTTTTTGTACTCGCCAACCGCGCCGCGCGCTTCCCCGAAACCGTTCGCCGTGAGCAGCAGGAAGGCCATCGGATCGGCTTGCATGGAAGGACCCACGCGTCGCTTCACGGAATGCCTGACGCGGAAATCGTCTCCAACCTTCAACAGGCCGAAAATTCCGTGCGGGAAATTCTCGGCCCGCAAAACAGCCCGTCCCTCTGGTATTTCCGTGCTCCGTTCCTGGATGTCAGCCATCGCATCATCCGGACAGCGGAATCCTGCCATACGCGGGTCGTCATGTGTACAATCATGCCCGGCGAGCAATTGCTGTGGCCCAACGGCTGGCGGGAGTTGCCCGGAAAGACCACGAAACGCGTATTGCGCGATATCGGACCCGGAGGAATCATCTGCCTGCATGACGGGCAGGATCTGGGGCTGCATGACGGAGTCGAGGACTGCCCCTATGCCGCGCGAAACGCCTCGGAAATCATCGACGCCCTGCGCGAACGCGGCTATAAATTTGTCACCATTGATAAGTTGGATAAAAGGTAATCCCCAATCCCCTTCGAATTTACAAATATGCTCTGGCAATGCTGGCTCAAAACCGTTTCGCGCATGAGGGAAAAACCGGCGCTCATTCACGCGCCCGACGGAGAGATTCTGTCATTCGCCCAACTCCACGAAAATGCGGAATTGCTGGCGGAGCGCCTGAGATCCGCCCGTGGAACCTGCATGGCCTTTGCCCTCCCGAACAGCTTTCATTGGATCGAATTGTTCCTGGCCGCGCAAAAATCGGGCGTCACAGCGCTCGCGTTGGATGCTTCCACCCCCGGCAGGACCCATGCGGGATTGGCGGGCAAGCTCGGCGCTTCCTTCCTCTGGAAACAAGACCGGCTCACCCGCCTAAAGACGGCACGTACAAAAACCCATGCCGCCTATTATAAACTGACTTCGGGCAGCACCGGCCTGCCCAAGGTCATTCCCTGTTCGGCGACAAACCTGGAAGCCGACGCAACCCAGGTCGTCCGCACGATGAAGATCCGTCCTGCGGACCGTAATCTTGGACTGATTCCCTTCGGGCACTCCTATGGTCTGGGAAACCTGGTACTTCCGCTCATCGTTCAGGGAACTCCAATTGTGCTGGCCGAATCCTATTTGCCGGGACAAATTCCGGATTGGATCCACAAGCATCAGATCACGGTTTTTCCTTCGGTCCCGGCTGTGTTCCGCATTCTCAGCCAGTTGCCCGGGAAACACAGCCTGCCTCCGCTGCGCAGCGCGATCTCCGCCGGGGCTCCGTTGAGTCCGGAAACGGCCAAGGCGTTCCAGCACCGGTTCAAACTTAAACTCCACAATTTTTACGGCTCCTCGGAAACCGGAGGCATCTGCTACGACAGTTTTGGCAGCGCCTCACTGACAGGGCGCTCGGTTGGCAAACCGCTTGCGGGCGTAAAAATCAAAATCCTGAAAAATGGACAGCTTCAAATTTCAAGCCGGGCCGTCGCCACGCCTTCGCACAAGTTCACCGTGCAGGATCTGGGAAAATGGAACCGTCGCGGCGAAATCGTATTGTCAGGCCGCTTGCAAAAGGCGGCGAACATTGGCGGCAAAAAAATCCAGCCGGGCGAGATTGAATCCATACTCAGAAGCATGCCCGGGGTCCGTGATGCCTGGGCCACGGTCCTGCATTCCGGCGGGCGGGATTATCTGGCTGCCGCCGCTGAGACAACCAAGTCCAAACGCGCAATTCATGCGCTGCTGGTCCGGCAACTGCCCGCCTGGAAACTGCCCAAACGGCTGGCTGTGCTGCCTGCTTTTCCGCGCAATGCGCGCGGGAAGATCGATGCCACCCAGTTGTTGAAAATCACATTCCCAGCCGCAGATTAAAACTGAAATTGAACCACGGATAAACACGGATTTGCAGCAAAAAGCACTTCCTCTCTTATTGATTTTTGGTCTGGCTCAAAACAATTTTCCCCTGGGCCACGGGTTTTTCTCCCGCCTTCAACTGCGCCGCAAACTGCGCCAGGGCCCCGAAATCCTTTTCCAGGGTAACCTCGATGTCGAGAGTCTCACCCGGCAGCGCCGGCTGCTGAAGCTTGAACTGCAGCACCTGCGCCAATGCATAACGCTTCGGTTGTGCGTGTTTATGAATGGAGCCCCACAACGCTCCCGCTGCCTGCGCCGCGCATTCGATCAACAGCACCCCGGGCATCAGCGGTTCTCCGGGGAAATGATCGCGAAAAAAAGCCAGCTCGGGGTCCAGCCATTTCCGGGCATGAATGAAATTGCCCTCGCGGGTCTCGACAATTTCATCGATGAACGAAAATCCGGGGCCGTGGGGTGTCAGGGGTTGTTTCATGACAGTTCAACCTTTCCCGGCTTCCGACAAGGGCACGAACTGGAACCATTGGCGGCGGTATTTTTGGAGCGTGGGCAAAAGCATGTCCATGCTCAACTGGCTGTAGTGGCGGATCGTTTCCTCGCGTGACGCCATCGACTTGACAAAGAACGGGGGATGCGCTTCCGCGCGATAGGTTCCATCAGGCTTGACCACGGTCGTGACCAGCACCACCGGACATTCCGCCATTCGCGCGAGCAGAAAAACCCCGCCCGTACAGAAAACCCGGCCGTTGGGCGCCGAAACCGGGGTGGACAAATTGGGATTCGGACGGTCAAACAGGGACGCGACAAATTTTCCCTGCTTCAATTCGTCCAGCACCTGCAGGAATGAAAACTGGTCCTTCCCGATCTCGATCGTTTCAACCCCCCAGCGCGCGCGATAGTCCGCCCGCCATCGCGTAAGTTCCGGGGAGGGTTCCGCCTGGGTGAGCGCAACCCTGGGAAATCCAAGTTCAATCCCCAAAAAGCTGCCGAGTTCAAAAAAACCGAGATGGGCCGTCAAAATAATGGCGCCCTTGCCCTCCTTCTTGGCATTTTTCAGATGCTCGCGGCCCAGTCGTTCGCTGATGAGCGCAAGTGTTGTGTCATGGGACCTTGTCCCCGCGTAAAAATAATCCGCCAGGACCCGTCCAAATTCGTTATAAACACAGCAGGCTTCGTGGAATGAAACAGGCTCCGGACCCAGCAACGAAAGATTTTTCCGCACCACCGCAACTTTTGCCGGATGCGTCAGCGCGTACAAATAGCCGAACGCACCCAAGACCGGGCGCATCACAAACCGGGGAATCCAACGGGCGGCAATATCCGCCAGGGAAAACCAGCGCACGGAATAGAAGCGACGCGAAATATGATCCGTCCCCGGAGCCTGAGGGTCGGCTTTTGAAATCATGGGTTGGGCGGGCAAATCAATCCTTAACCTGCTTGTCTCAGTCGTCACGCTGCAGCCTTGTCGTCAAAATTCAGGCGCGGCACCATCTGCCATTTTTTTTGCAGGCGGCAGAACATGTAAAACACCCAGACTCTCCAGCGGAGGCGCCAGCCCAAGTCGGTATTGCCCCCCACCAGGTTGTTCACCGCGCCGATAAGCTCCTGCGATGCCGCGGGATTCATGAAGACTTCAAACGCATCGTTGTCATAAAACATTTTGATCATGTTCAGGAAAACATTTGTCATTTGCCGGATGCGGCCCGTGTACCACCGCTGTTGGCCGGCGCTCAAAGCACCGCCCCGGCGTTCGGCTTTCAAAATTTCCCGCGCCGCAAGCCGGCCTGATTTCAACGACAACATCACGCCCGACGAAAATATCGGGTCGATGAATCCCGCCGCATCCCCCACGAGGATCCAGCGCGGCCCTGCCGCCGTCAGGTGCCGGTAGGTGTAATCGCCTGCGTGATAAAAATCACTCACTCGCTGCGCACCCTTCATGCGGAAAAGCAGTTCCGTGCTCCCGGCCACCACCTGCTCGAACCGTTCGCCCGGTTTGAGTCCGCTCTTGCGGTGCTGGTCCAACGTTTGAACCAGTCCCACCGAGGTTTTTTCCTTGTCCAGCGGGATGATCCAAAACCATCCTTGTTCCAGGCGCACAATCGTGATGTTGCCCTCAGCCTTTCCTTCATTGCGCCTGACATTGTGGAAGTGCGCAAACGTGGCGAATTTCCTCGGCAAGCCCAGATCGGTCTTCGGCAGGTTCATGGCCTTGCCCAAAAAAGCGTCCCGCCCGCTCGCATCAATGATCCACTTCGCCTCCGCGCGCATTTTCTCCGCGCCTGTTTCATATTCGACCGACACCCCGTCGCCGGTCACCTCGACCGTATGCACGCGCGCGCCCTGGCGGCCTTCGCATCCGCACTCGCAGGCGTGCTCGAAAAGGATTTTATCGAAACGGGCGCGCTCAACCTGGAATGTTTCCGCATAGCGAGGCGCCAGATTACGGCCAAACCAGAAGCGCCGGATTCCCTGCGAGTTGCCCAGCGTGAATTCCGCCCCCGGTTTCACCATAAAACCGGCCGAGGCGACCTTGTCCCACACGCCGCTGTCGATCAACACGTCATTGATATACGGGATCAGGGACTCGCCCACATGAAAACGGGGAAAGTGTTCGCGTTCCAAAATCAGCACCTTCTTTCCGGCCTTTGCCAGAAAGGTTCCGGTGGTGCTGCCTCCCGGGCCCCCACCAATGATGATGGCATCGTATCGGTTCAAGCGGATTTCGGTTCCTGGCGTAAAAGCCATTCTCTCAACGAACCCAGCGATCCCAGTATCTGCCGGGCAACCTTCGGGTCCCGGATCGGGACGCCAAACTCTTTTTCAATGGCGACGGTCAATTGCAGCGCGTCGATCGAATCCAAGCCAAGGCTGTCGGGCCCGAACAAGGGCGTATCTTCATTAATTTCGTCCGGCGGAACCTGCAACATGCAGTTCTCCACCAAAAGCTTCCGTAATTGATCCAAAGTCACATTGGGCATAGGCAAACAATAAATGGAAGTCCATGCGGTTGACAACCATCTTCAGCAGAGCTTACGCATTTCGTCATCGTGAGAACCCAAACCTTGTAAGAAGGTGTTTTGAGCGGGAATGAACGCGAGTTGTAGCTTACCGCAACGCGGGTTGCGTCTGCTTTATCCAATCGCCGGAACCGCTTTCAGGGTTCGGGATGATTTTCTGATTTTACCCAGGGTAGCTCCCGCCTTCGCTACGCTTCGGCGTGGCAACCCTGGGCTGAAAGACGAAACGGCGTTGCCGTTTTAGCTAACATTCCAACTTTTAGCATATTGCCCGTCGTAAAAAGCGGCGTCGTGCCGCCTCATTCCATATTAAGACCCTTTCAATCTCAGGCCCGAAAAGGCCTGGTTCAAACCCCAAATCGGCAGGTCGATGGCGGCAACCTTTTCAAGCAGGGATAAGGCCCGGATTGTATGCCAGGCCGCGGAAGCGGTGAAGGCCTGCCCGCAGTAGGGAAATTCATTCAAATTCTTCCGGGCATCAATCAAGTCCTCTTCAATGCGCTCAATCCATGAACCCTGCCCGGTGCCGAAAACTGGCGACTTTGGATCAAAGCCCTGAATCAGATTTTGAGCCGCTTGGAGTGCCGACTTACGGCCGCGGTAGGAATGGCTTTCGGGATAAGCCCCGATCCGCTTTTTATCCCCGGCAGTACGCCCGAGCAGCACGGCGCCCGCGCCTTCCGACGGAATAAATCCGCTTCCACCCCGCAACCAGCGGGCTGCGGCGTACGTCTCCATGATTGCAGAATCGACTTCCTCCGCGCCGACAACCAAAACATGATCCAAGTCACCCTCCTGCAGCCAGACATCCGCCACGCGGAAGGCCTCCACCCAGGCGGATTCATCGCCCACAATCGAATAACAAGGCCCTGAAATGCCAAACAAATTCGCCAGATGGCTGGTGGGGGAATTGTAAACCGTTTCCGGAAACAGCGCCGGACTGGCCGCGCCCTGGCCCTTCCGCACGATGTCGAAATAAAAGCGCTGTGTGTAAACCAGGCTTCCGGTCGAGTACGCGGCGACGATGCCGATCCTGTTAGGATCAAAGGGACGGATGGGTTCAAGCGCCTGCGCGGCAGCTTCGGCGAGATACAGCGAGATCGGACTCGCGCGACGCAACCGCGGTTCGCGCTGCCATTTTTTCAACGCCTCATTCGTCTTGCCAACTTGAAACACCGGGTAAATTTCGTCCGGCACTGTAATCAGGCCCAGGCTGCTCCGGGGCCAGGGATCCTTTCGCAAGAGGCAGTCCACGCCGATGCCTGCGGGGGATACCGCGCCGGTTCCGCAGACAAAAAGCATGGGAACTTCCTGTTTCATAATTTTGAAAAAATCAACGCCGCATTCGAACCGCCAAAACCCAGATTTACGCTCATGGCATGGCGCGGGCTCTGAAGCACATCACCCTGAGCCGGCAGAACGGGCCGCATCTCCGGGATCGCCTCCCGCGTGTGAAGCTGAGGCGGGAGCTGCCCGGTCCGCAACACTTGAATGGCAAACACTGCCTCAACCGCACCCGCGGCGCCCAGCGTATGTCCGATGGCCGCTTTGGTGGAACTGATTTTCAAGCGCTTGAATCCTTCCCCGAAAAATGAAACATAAGCCGCCGCCTCCGCGCCGTCGTTCATTGGAGTCGCGGTCCCGTGCGCGTTGACATAGGAAATTTCGCGCCGGTCGATTCCCGAACGTTTCACCGCCTGCTCCATGACCCGGATCAAGGCTTCGCCGCCGGGCGATGGCTGGGTCAGGTGATGCAAATCGGTGGCCTGGCCATAACCGGAAAGCTCGCAGTAGTGCCTGACTCCTCTCTGGCGCGCTCTTTCCTCCGATTCCAGAACCACGAACCCTGCGCCTTCCCCCAGCATCAAGCCGTTGCGGTTCAGGTCGAAAGGCCTGCAACAGTCCGGGGAAAGAGCCTGCAGGCTGTCAAACCCCGCATACACCAGCTCCGTCAGGGCTTCATATCCGCCCGCCAGGACGCAATCCGCCCGTCCGTTGCGTATCAAATCGGCCGCATGCCCGAGCGCGTTGGCCCCGCTGGCGCAGGCATTGGCAATGATCGTTGCCGGGCCGCGAAAACCGAATGTCTCCTGCAGGTCCAAAATCTGTTGTTGCGGCTGGTAACGGGCTATCGGGCCCAGCAACCCCTTTTTTGTTCCCGCCAGCGAGTGGCGCAAAAAAGTTTCGGCATTCGACATGGCGCCTGCCGTGGTGCTCACGGACAAGACCAGACGCGGTTCCAGGCTGGAGCCGTCCTGCCTTAACAAACCGGCGTCCGCCAGGGCTTCCCGGACCGCAGAGATCGCCAGCATGGAAGCGCGGGTCAGGCGGCGCGGCTTGGGAGCCCGGGCCGGAAATGCTCCGGGCAGTTCGACTTGCGCCCCTTCGCGGCAGCGGCATCCGGACACATCAAACAACGTGACAGGCCGCCGCGCATCATTGCCCGCGCAGAGCCGTTCCCAACTTCCCTGCACATCGGGCCCCAGTGGAGTCAGAAGCCCCAGGCCCGTCACCACCACTTTTCGTTTGGCCGGGTTCATTCAAACGGGCTCATATAGACGGCCCGCGCATCCACTTCCCCCCCCTTGAAATAAAACGTCGGCTGGTACGAAAAAGTCTGCGCCGCAACGTCATACCGGAGCGTCTTCGGCTCATCCGAATAATTCGGGTCATAAACATGGTAGATGAATTCCCCGTCCTTTTTTCTGGAGGAATAAACGACCACGGCATGATTGATGCTCAACGATGGAAAATTCACCAGCCAGAGCAGCTTGGGGTAACCGAGCGCGAGCGTCTGCTCCAGTTCCTCCTGCAAATTCTTCTGATCCCCGCGTGTGGGCGGAAAAACGATCCGCATGTTTCCAAAGCGGAAATAAGTGGGCCAGCCAAGTCCGATGTTCTGCTGAAAAACCCGGGGGTGCGCCTTGCTGATTGCATATAGCGAGTCGTAACCGGGGAAAACCACCCGGTCCCGCAGGGGCAACGGCGTCTCCCATACGTCGCGGGTAGTGACCTGCCGGATCCTGTCCGCCAGATCTTTATCGTTCAAAGCGCGGCCCTCGCGGTCGAAACGGGCGAATTTCCAAAATTGCAGCGCCGCCCGCGAAACCACAAAGCAGCGCCGCGTATAATGCTCCGTGCCAGGGGCGGACTCCGTTTCACGCGGCAAAACCTCCCCGTTCACATAATTCCAGACCGTCTCATTCGCAAAGGCAAAGTGGTCCCGGGCAAAATCAAAAGTCCGCGCCGACTCCTTTTCGGGGAGCGGGCAGGCGCATCCGGCCAGAAAAAGGCATAGTGCGGCGAAAAATCCCCGTGTTATTGTCATTAATGGCTGATTCACGGCAAATAATACTTCATTCCTTCAAAACGGCCAGTAGTCTGTAGGGAATATGAATTCTGCGCAAGCACTCGTGACCGGCGGGACCGGATTCATCGGGCGCCATATTGTCTGGCAGCTCCTGCAAAGGGGCTCGTCTGTCCGTGTGCTTACCCGCGACGCAAAAAAAGCGGCCAGATTGTTCGGCGGATCGGTCGAACTCCTCTCGGGAAATTTGATGTCCGGCATGGATGTGCAACGGGCCGTCCGCGGAGTGGAGTCGATTTATCATTGCGGCGGTTTTTATGCCTTTGGAGGCCGTTATAAAAACAAGCTTCGGGAAATAAATGTCGCAGGCGCCGAAAACGTCATGGCAGCCGCCTGGAAGTATAAACCCGGAAAAGTCGTGCACATCAGTTCAGCCGGCATTTTGACGGGCAAACATTACCCTTTGTGCGAAACGGATTATCCCACGCATTCCATGCCCGGCTGCCCGTACAAATCGTCCAAATGGGAAGCCGAGCAAGTTGTCAGGCAGTGGGCGGCCCGGGGAATTCCCGTCGTGACCGTCAATCCCACCTGTCCTCTGGGTTCCGGCGATGAAAAGCCGACGCCGACCGGACGCATCGTTCTCGATTTCCTCAACGGAAAATTTCCCTTCTCCACGCGGACGGGAATCAACCTCATTGACGTTGAAGACCTGGCCAGGGGAATCATCGCCGCCCACGACCGGGGGCGCATTGGGGAGCGGTATATTCTCGGGCACCACAATATCATGCTGACCGATTTGCTGAACCTGCTGCAAAAAGAAACAGGACTTCCAGCCCCGACGATGGAATTACCGTGGTCCGTGGTGGCGCTGGCGGGCTTCTTCGGCGAGATTCTGGATTCCGTAGGGCTGGCGGGCGCGGACAGCCAGCTTTGCCTGGAGACCTCGCTCCAGGCCGGCAGAATACAATTTTTCAACCACAACAAGGCGATGGAAGAACTGGAATGGGCTCCGGTTTCCGGTCTAACCCATATCTTGAGACAATCCATCGCATTTTTCCAGGCCCGGATCGAAGGCAACGCCCCCGTGCGCGTTCCGTCGAATGTTTGCTGATCGTCACTGGTGGCCGGTTCACCGTGAGATGCCAGAAACGCGGGGCGTAACGCCCCTCGAACCCGCAGCCGGGACGGCCGCGCCACACTCAAACGCACTTTGCGCTCGTCCTGTAAAACCGTTTTTTGGCTAAATTTTAGCTGGCGCTTCCTTCGCATGGGGCCATACGCTGGGCTCCGGTGATAGTGATTGTAATCCTTTGGACCTGTTGTGCCGCCGCCTGGTGGTTCATATCGCTTTGCGCCATCCACCGCCGCCCCCGTCCGCTCCCCGCTTCACCCTCTGGTAAAAAAACGTTGCTCAGCATTTTCAAGCCCTTGCCGCGCATCAGCTCCGCCGTCGAATCCACCCACACCCGGCGGGCTTTGGAATCCTTCATCAGCCAGATGGATGAAAACTCGGAAATGCTCGTAGGCATTGAAGAAGGAGAACAGGCCTTGTGGGAACCGGTGCTACGCGACTTGTCGCAACAGCATCCTCGCGCGCGCCTGAAAATCATCCCGCACCGTTTCAACCCCGCGCATCGCCATGCGAATCCAAAAGTCGCCTGGCAGGAAATCCTCGCGGGTCACGCCTCCGGCGAACTGTGGCTTTGGAGCGATGCCGATATCATTGTTCCGCCCGATTATTTGAACTCCATCCGGTGTGAATTTGAAACAGGCAGCTTCCAAATCTTGTCCAATCCGTATGTGGTTCGGCGCATCGAGAAGGCGCATGGCTTGTGCGACGCCTTTTTTGTCAACCTGGAGTTTTTCCCGGGCGTCTGTCTGTTTTACGGTTCCCCCAACGTGCGTTTTGCCCTGGGCGCGGGGATGCTGTTTCGCAAATCCGATTTTATCAGAAATGTGGACTGGGAAAAAACGGGGAACTCGCTGACCGACGATTACATTCTGGGAAACAGCCTGCAACCCTCGGGGTTAAGCCGGATGGTTCTTGAAACCCAGCCCGGCGCCAATGGATGGATTCAATCCCTCCTGCATTATTATCGCTGGCAAAAAACAATTTGCTGGTGCCGGCCCCTGGGGTTTTTCGGCCAGATTTTGATCATGCCCGCCGCCGGATGGGCGGCTTTTCTTGCGTTTCATCCCGGTCCTGCCGGATGGATCGGACTGGCCTCTGTGTTGCTCGCCGAAAGCCTTTGGGCATCCCTGATATTTCACGAGGTAAAATGCCGGCTCAAACCCGTCTATTATTTGCTTTTCCCCTGCTGGAGTTTGGGGCGTATTCTGGTTTGGATGGCGTGCTGGCTGCCACTGCCGGTCAAATGGCGCGATACCTTTTGGTGGCGGCCAGTGGCCCCGAAACACGGAAAGACACGAAATATCCGTGGTTAAAACCACGTGCTTCTTTTACTGGCAAATCACAGACAGGATGGGTATTACCTTGATTGCCAAGGATTCAAACCATACTAATTCAGTCATATAACATAAAACCTGATGCAACTTCGAGTAACAGATTCGGGCCTTCCCGGCATGGCTGACCTGCTGGCTGTCGGCCCAGCCCAGGCAAAGCTTCATCGCGCCGGGGAAGCCGAGCGCAACCGCCAGTTCGGGCGGAAGGTCTTTGTCCGCGCCGTCATCGAAGTCTCCAATTATTGCCGTCAAAATTGCCATTACTGCGGTATGCGGCGCGATAACAAGGGCTTGAGCCGGTTCCGGCTGACCCGCGATATTTTGCGCCACATCATTTTGGAAGCCGTTCCCAACAGCGTCACCGACATCAATTTTCAAACCGGCGAAGATCCCGTCGTCGTCCGCGAAATCATCATTCCCCTGATCGAGGAAGTCCGGCGTGAAACCCGCTACGGGGTCAGCGTTTGCCTGGGCACGCTCGACCCGAAGCTCTACGAGGAATTGAGGCAGGCCGGGGCGGGCTATTATATCATCAAATTGGAAACGGGACAGGCAGATCACTACCGCCAACTTGAGGCGCCAGGAACACTCGAAAAGCGGCTGGCCGCAATCAAACACCTTCAACAAACAGGCTGGCTCGTGTCCTCCGGTTTTATTGCCGGATTACCGGGACAAGGCCCCGATCAAATCCTCGAAACCCTGCGCCTGCTCTCCTCTTTGCCGCTGGCGGGTTGCAGCGTCAGCCCTTTTATCCCGGGGCTCGACACGCCGCTGGCGAACTGCGCTTCCGCAGATATTGAAACAGCCCTCAACTGCGTCGCCCTCATGCGCCTCGCCAATCCGGAGCGGGTCATCCCCGCCGTCAGCGCCATGAACATCCTGCAAGACGGCGCATACGCGCGGGCAATCCGGGCCGGAGCAAACCTGTCCACCATCAACCTCACCCCGGAAGGTTCGCGGGAGAATTATTTGCTCTACAAAAAAGATAGATTCATCATGGGCGAACAGCGCGTGCTGGGCGCGATCGAACAGGCCGGATGCGAGCCCAGCAGCATCAGCCTTGCAGCGCACTTTGAAGCCCAGTCCCGGGCCGTACCGGCCTGAACCCCTTCTCCAGAAAGTCTCCGCATGTCTTTTGGTTCTATTCTCCATACAAATCCTTCCTCCACCGAAGGAGTGCTTACCCTTACCCTGCTTCAGATCATCACGATCCTTCTGGCAGCCAGGGCGGTTTCGTGGCTGTTCCGGCGCCTGGGACAACCGGCTGTTGTCGGTGAAATGGCCGCAGGCATTCTTTTGGGGCCTTCCCTGTTCGGAGCCCTGGCCCCCGGAACCTTCCACACCCTATTTGGCTCGGGTGTCCAGGGCCTCTCCGTTATCAGCCAGATCGGATTGATCCTGCTGATGTTTCAAATCGGGATGGAATTTGATTTCAGCCATCTCAAGACCGGAGCAAACCGGCGCGCCGTGTCCTTCATCTGGCCGGCTGGAATTCTCATCCCATTTTTGCTGGGGTCCGTATTGGGGTGGTTCGGTCACGACTCATTGGATGCCGCCTCGCCCAAAACAATTTTTGTTCTCTTCATATCCGTCTCCATGTGCATTACCGCCATGCCCGTACTGGGCCGGATGTTGCTCGAACTTAATCTGACTCGCACACGCATCGGCACACTGACGATCACCTGCGCCGCCTTCGACGATATAACAGGGTGGTTGTTGCTGGCTGTAATCAGCGCTCTGGCCACATCGCATCTGGATCTTTCCGGCTTCGCGCTGCGCCTGGCCGCGATCGGAGCCTATCTGCTCGTGTTTTGGTTTTTGGTCCGGCCTGTCATCACGGGTTGGCTAAAACCCAAAACCAAAAACGAAGATCCTCTGTCCCTCGGCGCCATGACCTGTGTTTTGGCGCTGGTCTTTGTTTCTGCGCTGGCCACGCAGCAGTTGGGCATTCACGCCATTTTTGGCGGGTTTTGGATGGGCGTCCTGCTCCACAAAGAATCCGCCTTTGTGCAGGCATGGCGTCAGCATGCAGCCCGTTTTGTCACTGTATTCTTTCTACCGATCTTTTTCACGTTCACCGGCCTGAGAACCAACATTCCGGGGCTTAACTCCTGGACGCTCTGGGGCTGGTGTGCCCTGGTGTTCGTGTGCGCGTTTGCCGGAAAATTTGGAGGCTGCTGGATGGCCGCACGCCTGTCGGGCCTTCCACAACGCCCGTCCTGCTGCATTGCCATCATGATGAACACCCGCGGGCTGTTGGAGCTGATCGTCGCGAACGTCGGTTACGATCTGGGCCTGATTCCAGCGTCCGTTTTTACGATGCTGGTGCTGATGGCGCTGCTCAGCACAGTCGTCACCGCACCGCTGCTCAAGCTCTGGCGCGCCGATTCCTGTGATTAAAACACGAAGAGAAGTGAGAATTCTGAAGTCGGAATTAAGAATTCAGAATCTGACAGCAAGGCGCTGAAAGAGGATCGTATTTAGTTTAAAACTTACCTGCCCGCCATACTCCGGCAACCGCTGGACGAAGGCGGAAGACTTACAAACTTGAAACTGACGCAGGACGCAACCCCTATTTTTTGAGTTTAAACCAACCCCGGCAGTTCCACTGTGAATTCCGCTCCATGACCGCGTTCGCTGCGGCATGAAATGGACCCTCCCATGGCGGTGACGAGGCTCTTCACAATCGACAAGCCCAGTCCGGTGGAAGATTCCCCGCCGGTTGGACGCGCTGTCAGCCGCGCGAATTTTTCAAATAACTTCGTCTGGTCGCCTGGCGCGAATCCGGGCCCATTGTCCGCCACCCGCAGGACGACACTGCCCTTGTCTCCCGGTTCCAGTCCAACGGTTACCCGTCCCCCGGGCGGCGTAAATTTGATGGCATTGGAAATAAGGTTGTCGGCAATCTGCTGAAAGGCATTGTGGTCCACCCTCGCCTGCAAAGGCCGGATCGGGCGGGGTATCTCCAGTTGGATTTGTTTGGCTACAAGCTGGTTTTTATACGATTCCAACACCTCTTCCAACAGGGGGGTGAGATCCACGGCTTCGTTGGTCCGGTAGGACCGGTATTCCTGCTCGATTTGATTCACGCTGAGTAGCTGGCGCACCAGGTGATCCATGCGTGAAGCCAGCTTGAGGGCCTCTGAGCTGGCTCTCCGGACGCTTTCCGGGGACGGGTTTTGCTGACCATGCAAAAGCTCCAAACCCATGACAATTCCGGTCAACGGATTTTTCAAATCGTGCGCCGCCATGCTCATGAGGTTGCTTTTTTCCTCGTTCAAAAGCTCCAGCCGTTTGCGGGCCTGTTCCAATTCGGTTTCGACCCGCCTGCGACGCTCGATCTCGGCGGCCATTTTACGATTCCATATCAGGATCAAAGCCAGAATAAACAAACCGGCCCCGAATCCAATCAGCAATCCCTTGCCGATATTGCGCCAGACTATGGAACGTTCGTACTCCACATGGATCCAGCGGTCCAAAAGATTCTGGCGTTCCGAGGCGTTGATGGTTGCCAGGGCTTTGTCGAGGATGACGGCCAGTTCCGGCCAGTCGCGCCTCACCCCATAGCGCAAATCGAAATTGTACGGGGTGATGCCCGCGATTTTAAGATTTGTATAGCCGGACGTGCGAATAACATAACTGGCATTGGCCAGGTTTGTGACAACGGCGTCGGCATGGCCACGAACCACCAGACGCATGGCTTCATCCACCGTGTCCGTGTAGCTCAGGCGGCATCTGGGATAGTCCCGCTCCAGGAAATCGGTCGTGATATAGCTTCTCGGTGACGCCACGACTTTACCCTGCAAGTCGCCCAATCCCGTCAAAAAGGGCGCGTCCAGTCGTGTGATGATGGCCACAGGAAATGAAAGATAGGGCTGGGTGAATCTTAGAAAACGTTCACGCTCCGGCGACCACGCGGTACCCACCAGCACATCGACGCCGCCCGCACGGGCTTTTTCATAAACCTCTCCCCATGTGTTCGCCGGAAGGATGTCGAAACAGACATTCAGTCTTCTTTCCAGAGAGCGCAGCAGATCGATATCTATTCCTTCGTATTGGTTGCTGCTGTTGCGCAGTGAGAACGGGGGCCAGAGCGGATCGATGCCCACGCGAATGACCGGATGGGCCTGAAGCCAGGCCTTTTCCTGTTCGCTGAAACCGATGGGACCGGACCATGGCACGAAAGTTGCAACGGGTTCCACGGCTTCCATGCGCCCCAACCCGGCAACCGAAAAAAACAACGAGGCCAGAAAAATTCCGAAGCGATCCGGAACCCAACGTTTTATTCTCCGAGTTTTCGCATCAATGTTGAACATAACCGTACACCGCAGCATGACTGCGGCCACGCCGGGAATCCTATTGTTTTTGCCAGCCAGGGCAAGCCGTCTTGGTGGAGATTTGTGCCGCCTTGTATCCTGACGGGTAAAAAATGTGTTTCTTTCTGTTCTCTATGCCAAATATCGCGTTTGACTGTTTGACCATTCAACAATGAGCCCCTAGCTTGGCGGGCTCCATGCTCTCGCTTTCCAATATCAGCAAGGCGTTTGGCGGACGCAGCCTCTTTGAGGATGTGTCCCTCCAAATCAACATGGGCGACCGCATCGCGCTGGTCGGTCCCAACGGCGCCGGCAAATCCACCCTCTTTTCCATCATCCTACGCGCGTTGGAACCCGACTCCGGAGATGTTGCCATGGAACGGGGAACAACCCTCGGTTACCTGCCCCAGGAAACAGCCGCCACCTCGGACGAAACCGTACTGGAACTCGCCACAGCCATCACGCCCGAACACGCCGCCCTCCGCCGCACGTTAAACAGTTGCGAGACGCGCGGCGAAACGGACAGTGAGGCCTACCACGATGCCCAGGGAAAATACGCCGAGCTCGGCGGATACCAACTCGATCCCAAAGCCAAGCGCATCCTCAACGGCCTTGCGTTTCGCGAGACCGATTTCAACCGCGCCGCCCGCACGATGAGCGGCGGCTGGGTCATGCGCGCTTATCTGGCGCGCCTGCTGGTCATGGAACCGGACCTGCTCATGCTCGACGAGCCGACAAACCATCTCGACCTGGAGTCCCTCGGCTGGTTTCAGGATTACCTAACATCCTATCCCGGCGCCATTCTCATGATTTCGCACGACCGGGCCTTTCTGAATGAGCTGGTGGACAACATTCTCGAAATCCGCAACCACCGGGTCAACCGTTACCGCGGCAACTACGACGACTACCTCGTGCAGCGCGCCGCGCGGGAGGAACAACAGCTTTCCGCCTACAAAAACCAGCAGAAAGAGATCGAATCCCTACAGCGTTTTGCCGACCGTTTTCGGGCCAAGGCCAGCAAGGCATCGCAAGCCCAGAGCAAACTCAAGCAAATCGACCGCATGGAAAAAATCGAGGCGCCCGAGGCTGCCGACCGCCGCATCAAAATCAAGTTTCCGCAACCTCCCCGCAGCGGCCAGCGCGTGATCACGCTGGAAAACATCCATCACGCCTATGGCGACCTCGTTGTGTACCAGGGCATTCAATTCGAGGCGGAACGTGGCCAGCGCACCGTGCTCGTCGGCCCCAACGGCGCCGGCAAGTCCACCCTCCTGAAAATCCTGGGCGGCGTCCTGCCTGTGCAGGCGGGAGAGCGCAAACTCGGCCACAACGCGCATGTGGGTTACTACTCCCAGAACCGCGTCGATATGCTCAAACCCGCAAATACGGTATTGGGCGAAGTCATGGGAATCCCGAAGCCCGTCCCCGAACAAACGGCCCGCACCGTGCTGGGCTCGTTTCTTTTTCAAGGCGACGACGTCTTCAAAAAGGTCTCGGTTTTGTCAGGGGGGGAAAAGTCGCGCCTGGCCCTGGTCAAGCTGCTGCTCGATCCACCCAACCTGCTGTTGATGGACGAACCGACAACCCATCTGGATATGGCAAGCATCGACGCCCTCGTTGATGCCCTTCATCAATACCACGGCACTCTCGTTTTCATCAGCCATGACGTGTATTTCATCCGCGCGCTGGCAAAAACGGTTTTGCACATCCATTCGGGCAAGCTCACGCCGTATGCCGGCGATTACGATTATTATCTGGAAAAATCCAAAGCCACCTCGGAGCGCAGCGGATTGACTGCCGGTCTTGGATTATCCAACGCCCAGCCGCTGACCGATATTTCGGAAAGTCCTGCAAAACCCGCGATTTTCAAAACGCGCGAACAAAAAAAGCTGGAAGCGCAGGAACGCGAGGCGCGCTCAAAGGCCAGAAAACAGATCCAACTGGAAGTGGACCGGATCGAGAAGGAAATTCTCCGGCTTGAGGAGCGGGAAAAGGAAATCGCGGCAAAACTTGAAGACCCGCGGGCTTATGAACATGGCGGCGAAGCGCTGCAATTAAACCGCGAAATGCTGGCCGCCACTGAAGACCTGACGCGGCTCAATGGCGAATGGAACGAAGCCTTGCAGAAGTTGGAGGCCGTCAAGGCCGTGAGCGCAAAACCCGCAGACTGATCCACAAACTTTGGCTCGTAATCCTCCTCATTCTTCTTGACTTGCCTGCATAGTTAGCCTGCAATGCAGGCATGAAGAAAAAGCAGGATATCCAGTACACCATCCGCGATATCCCCCCGCGCACAGACTCCCGCCTCCGGGAGGTCGCCGCACTGGAAAACATCAGCCTCAACCAGGCCGCCTTGCGCAGCCTGGAACGCGGTCTCGGTTTGTCCGGCGAACCCATCACCTACCGGCGCCTGCGGCCTCTTGTTTCCAAATCCGCAGAGCTGGACCGTGCCGCCTGGAACAAAACCCTGTCCTCGATGGATGTGATTGACCCGGAAAAATGGAAATAAAACGGCTATGCACCTGATCATCGATTCCAACCGCTTTATCGATTTCTGTGCCGGCGAAGAAAGCGTCATTGCCACCCTGGAATCCGCGGCAACGATTTATATTCCGTTCATTGTGCTGGGAGAAATCCGCGCCGGGGGCTTGGTGACTCGCCGCGGCCAAAACCAGGTACGCACGTTGCAGGAACTTTTAAACCAGCCGGGGATACAGTCCCTGAACAGCACGGACACCACCTCCCACCATTACGCCACGCTCTACGCGCAACTGCGGAAAAACGGCACTCCGATTCCGACGAATGATCTCTGGATAGCCGCCCTAGCGGTGGAGCACGACCTCATCCTGTACTCCCGCGACAGCCACTTTAACCTCATCCCTTCCCTAGCCCGGCGGCAATGACTTACACTAATGAGATTATCGAAATGGATTGATGACCCGCACACCGCCGTAGTCTTGGCCGTGGCTGAGATCTTCGGAGATGAGTTCAGTGGCTCCTGAAGCACGCGCGGCAGCTATGATAAGAGCATCCCAAAGAGAGATTTTCCAGCGAACTTGCTCATTTACCGCGGCAAGGAGCAGGTCGAGTGTGTTGTCCACAACAGGCCATTGCGCATAATCGCGGAGGATCAGGCCTGCTTCGACGCGGGGAACTCCACGTTTCTCTAAATTGACGTGCATTTCTTGAAGAACCTGAACGCTGATGGCGGTTTCACCGGGGGACATCCAAGCCTGCTCGACAAGCCGAAGGGCAACCGCGCGCTTTACGGGCGCATCAATGTCGTAGGCGTAAAGCAGGATGTTGGTATCAAGAAATCTAGTGGCGCTCATGAACTAGGCTGCGGCTCAGAGGTTTCCCACCCAGACGAAGTCCCTTTCGCAATCTTACAAGAGCCGCTTGGCGCTCAGAAGATTCCACATCGGAGCGCATGACCCAATCCAGGCCGCCAATGACCAATTCCTTAAGAGTAGTCCGTCGCTGCGCAGCGAGCACTTTTGCTCGATGCAGGATTTCCTCGGGCAAATCGATGGTCGTTTTCATAGAAGCAATAGATACATAAATATGGCCATAAGTCAATCCATCGCGCTCTTCGGCTCTTCGAACGCCTGTTTCAACCGTTCCAGCGCAAGCAGCAGCGGCAGCTTGCCCTGCTCGACCAGCTTCAGCGTCTCGGGCCAGCGCCTCAATACCGACGGGTGCTGGTAAAACATCCGGTTAAGCTCCTCGCTGACCATGGCCCGCAACCATTCGCCGTTTTGGTGCCGCCTTTTTTCCTCCAAAAATCCAGAGCCGGCTGCCAGTTCCCGATACGATTCCACGGTTTCCCAGACTTCTCCGATTCCCGTACCTTCCATGGAAGACGTCAACAACACGGGAGGTTCCCAGCCCGGCGTGGTGGAGGTCAGCATGCGCGCCGCCATGCGCAGGTCCGACGCCGCCTGCTCGGCCCGCAAGCGGTTGTCGCCATCGGCCTTCGTCATCACAAGAATATCCGCCAGCTCCATGATGCCTTTTTTCATCCCCTGCAGTTCGTCGCCCGCACCGGCCAGCATCAACACCACAAAACAATCCACCATGGAATGAACCAGGGTCTCGCTCTGGCCCACGCCGACAGTTTCCACTAATACAATGTTATAACCCGCCGCCTCGCACAACAAAATGGTTTCGCGGCTCTTGCGGCCCACACCGCCCAGCGCGCCGCTCGAAGGCGACGGGCGGATAAAACTGTTGGCATGACGGGATAGATTTTCCATGCGGGTCTTGTCGCCCAAAATGCTGCCGCCGCTGACCGAACTGGTCGGGTCCACCGCCAGCACCGCGACGCGGTTGCCGGCTTCGCACAAGCGGGTACCCAAGGCTTCGATAAAGGTGCTCTTCCCAACTCCCGGCACTCCGGTGATGCCCACGCGGTTGGACTTTCCGGTATGCGGCAAAATCCCCGACACAACTTCCTGCGCCAACCTGGAATGCCGCGGGCTGTTGCTTTCGATCAGCGTGATGGCGCGCGCGAGAAGCGTGCGGTCCCCTTGCAGGACTCCCTTCACGTAGTCTTCCGCAGTAAGCGCTGGGGCGGATGTGGTCATGATGTTGGCTTGGGCGTCCCGCCCAAGGCTCGGTTGCGTCATATTATTGGCATTTTCATCAACTCACCGCAAGAACTGCCCTGCACTTAGGCAAAGGCCTTGGGCGAGACGCCCAAGCTACGCAAGCGCCGCCGCGCTCAACCGCTCATTGAGCAACTGCAAAATCTTTTCCGCCGAATTCGGAATGACGGTTCCGGGGCCAAAAATGGCGCTGGCGCCATGCTGATACAGGAAATCATAGTCCTGGCTCGGAATCACCCCGCCGCAAACGACCAGAATATCCCCGCGCCCGAGCTTTTTCAGTTCCGCAATGAGCTGGGGCAACAGTGTCTTGTGCCCTGCTGCCAAGGAGCTCATGGAAACGACATGCACGTCGTTTTCAACGGCCTGGCGGGCGGCTTCCTCCGGGGTCTGAAACAAAGGACCGATATCCACATCAAAACCCAAATCGGCAAAGGCAGTGGCCACAACCTTTGCGCCGCGGTCATGCCCGTCCTGGCCCATCTTGGCAATCATGATGCGCGGGCGCCGGCCTTCATGTTCCTCAAACTCGCGGGTCAAACTCCGGACCTTTTCGAATTCTTCCTTCTTTCCGAATTCCTTTTGATAAACGCCCGAAATCGAGCGGATGACCGCCTTGTGGCGTCCGTAAACTTTTTCCATAGCGTCGGAGATTTCCCCAAGCGAAGCGCGCGCCTGGGCGGCTTTGATTGTAAGATCCAGCAAGTTGCCTTCCACCTCTCCGGATGCGGCCCGGGTAATGGCTTCCAGCGCAGCCCGCGTCCTGGCCTCGTCGCGGGTTACCCGAAGCTGTTGCAAGCGCTTGACCTGCGATTCGCGCACGGCTGTGTTGTCAATGTTGAGAATCTCCAGGTGGTCTTCCTTGTCCATGCGGTATTTGTTCACACCCACAATGGTTTCGGCGCCGCTGTCGATCCTCGCCTGGCGGCGGGCCGACACTTCCTCAATCCGCATCTTGGGCAGGCCGGTTTCGATCGCCTTGGCCATGCCGCCGAGGCGTTCAACTTCCTGGATATGGCTCCAGGCACGGCGCATGAGCATGTCGGTCAGGGCTTCCACATAATAGGAACCGCCCCACGGATCCACCACGCGGCAGATGCCGGTTTCTTCCTGGAGATACAACTGTGTGTTGCGCGCAATCCGCGCGGAAAAGTCTGTCGGCAGGGCAATGGCTTCGTCCAGCGCGTTGGTGTGGAGCGATTGGGTATGGCCCATCGCGGCGGCCATGGCCTCAACGCAGGTCCGGGCGACATTGTTGAACGGGTCCTGCGCGGTCAAACTCCAGCCTGAAGTCTGCGAATGGGTGCGCAGGGCCATCGATTTGGGATTCTTGGGGTTGAACTGCTTGACCAGTTTGGCCCAGAGCATCCGCGCGGCGCGCATCTTCGCCACTTCCATGAAATAATTTTTGCCCTGAGCCCAGAAGAAGCTCAGTCGCGGCGCAAACGCATCGATATCGATCCCCGCCTTGACGCCGGCGCGCAGGTATTCCAGTCCATCCGCCAGCGTGTAGGCCATCTCAAGATCCGCCGAGGCCCCGGCTTCCTGCATGTGGTAGCCGGAGATCGAAATCGAATTGAACTTGGGCATGTGTTTCGAGGTGAAGGAAAAAATGTCCGCGATGATGCGCATCGAAGGTTCGGGCGGATAGATGTAGGTGTTCCGCACCATGTATTCCTTCAAAATATCGTTCTGGATCGTCCCGGCCAGTTCCTCCAGCTTCGCCCCCTGCTCCAGCGCCGCACAAATGTAAAACGCCAGGATCGGGATCACCGCGCCATTCATCGTCATGGAAACGGAAATTTTGTTCAGCGGAATTCCGGCAAACAGGATTTCCATGTCGAGGATCGAGTCAATGGCAACGCCCGCCTTGCCGACATCGCCGATCACCCGGGGATGGTCCGAATCATAGCCGCGATGCGTGGCGAGGTCGAAGGCAACCGAAAGGCCCTTCTGCCCGGCAGCAAGATTGCGGCGGTAAAATGCGTTGGACTCCTCGGCAGTCGAAAATCCTGCGTATTGGCGCACGGTCCAGGGCTGCGCGGTGTACATGGTGGCATAGGGGCCGCGCAGGAAGGGCGCAATACCGGCTGTGAAACCCAGATGTTCGAGCCCCTTGTAATCGTCGGCTGTGTACAAGGGCTTGACCCGGACGCCTTCCATCGTGTCCCAGATCAGGTCATCCAACTTTTTGCCGGTTTCTTTCTCAAGTCGCTTGCGCCAATCCTCATAGGAAACCGGCTTCGATTCTGCTTTGAACGACAGGGTTGAAAAATCAGGGGGTTTCTTCATACGGATGCTCCTATTTTGTTCAGGAGAGACTTCAGAGTTTCAAAATTGTTGGCCCGGACATTGACGAAGCCATCCACGCCGGCCTCTTTCCATGCCGCTTCGTTGTCGCCCGCAGCGCCGGCCACCAACACCGTCAGGCCGGTACCGGCTCGTTTGAGTTGTTGGGCCAGGGCGGGAACCACTCCGGCATATTGCTCATCCGTCGAGCAAATGACCGCAATTTGCGCGCCGCTTTCGGCACAGGCCGCCGCCGCTTCTTCAGCGGTCTTGAAGTCGCGATTGGACGCGACGGAAAATCCGCCCACCTGGAAAAATGCCGTTGTCCAGTCCGCCCGAAGCCTGTAGGTGCGCGACGGGCCGATATTGCACTGGAACACCAGGGCTTCGCGCCCGTTTTGCGCGCGGAATTTTTCCGCTGCCTCGCGCAATTTTTCATAGCCCTGGGAAACGCGCTGCGTCCGCAGCGGGGTGATGTATAATTTAGGGCGGTCTTTGTCGGCATGGCGCAGCGAGCGCGTCATTTCGCCGAGACTGGCGCCCAGTAAACCCGCTTGGATCATTTCCGGTATCAACTCTTTCCCTTGAACGGAGGAAAGCCGCGAAAGGCTTTCCATCACCGCCGTGTCAGCATCGACTTCGGCGCAAATGCGGTAGGACAACAGCTCATTGGCCCGTTTGCTGCGAATGGCGGCATAATCGGGTATCCTCTTTCCGGGCGACTGTTCCTTGGGGTTGGGATAATTGTTCGTGCCGACCAGCACTTCCTTGCGCTGGCCCAAGGCCTTGATTTTTGCCTGCGCGATGGCGTCCACCTGTTTTTGAAGCCAGCCGCTTTCCATCGAGGCAACAATACCACCCTCCTTTTCGATGTCCTGGAAAAAGGCCCATGCTTTTTCCGCAATGGCATTTGTCAACCACTCGACATACCAGGAACCTCCGGCCGGATCAATCACCCGAGCCAGTTCGCATTCCTCCTGGAGCACAACCTGGGTGTTGCGGGCCACGCGCCGTGAAAACTCATCGGGCACACTGAAAACCTCGTCATAAGGGCCGACATGCAGGCTCTGGCAACCCGCCAGAACGGCGGAAAAGGCCTCGGTTGTGGCGCGTAGCATATTGACATGCGAATCCACGGAAGTTTTGTTCCACAATGACGTGCGGGCATGAATCTTCATCGGAGCGAGGGAGGAATCGACCTTGTATGCCTCAAGAACACGGGCCCAAAGCAGCCTCGCCGCGCGCAGCTTTGCGATTTCCATGAAAAAGTTGCCGCCCACCGAAAAGGAAAAGCGCGTCCGCCGGGCTGTTTGCAAAACGGGAACATTTTTTTGCTGAAGCGCGTTCAAGTAGGCTGTTCCGGTGGCCAGGGCATAGCCCAACTCCTGGACCGCACTGCCGCCGGCGTCATGAATCACGCCAGCCTGGACGGAAACCGACTGCAAGGCCGAACCCTGCTCATTCAAATAATCCGCCAGCAGGGCCATTTCCTCATAGGCTTGTTCGAGGGAAACCGGCAGTTTCCCGGCCCGAAGCAAAATCCCGATGGGATCCATCTCGATGCAGCCGGTCAATTTTTTGGCATCCAATCCGGCCTTTCTAACATATCCAAGCAGCAGCGTCGCCAGCGGAAGCCCGGAGATGCCTGCTCGCAGGTAAAGGGAAACACAGTCCAGGTAGATGTCGCGAAATACGGTTTCAAAATCCCGCAACATCGCCAGCGAAGTGCCACAGGCCCCCACTTCTCCAATTTGCGCGGTATCCGGGTCCGAGCCGCTGGCTGTGGCGATGTCCACCAGCAAATTGATTTCACTTTGCCCTCGCATCAAATCCTGCCGGATGGCGGCGTTGAATTCCTCGGGGGCGCCACAGGGAAGTTCCTGCGAAATTTTCCATGGCTCGGCATGATAACCCGCGGCCAGCGCTCCCCTGCTAAAATTCGGAAACCCCGGCTTTTCGTTCAAATGCGGCAGCCCCTCGACATCGGAAGCGTTGTAGATCGGCTTCAAGGTGATGCCTTCATGAGTCGGGGTCAGCAGTTTCTTGTCAAACGGCGCGCCTTTCAACAATTTTTCCGCCTCCACCTTCCATTGATCGTAGGTGGCGGGGGAAAATTCCTTCAACAGCGGTTCTTTTACAGGTGCGGCACTCATGAAATTGTTTCCGGTTAAACGGCTTCGACCGTCACTTCATGTTTCTTCCCGTTGATTTCCAGGCGATAACGCGCAGCGCCGGCGGGCAAGGCTGCCTTTGGCGCGGGGGCTGCGGCAGTGCCGGCGCTCCCATTCTGGGCCGGGCCCGGTTTGTAAAACTTTGTGACTTCCTGCGGGAACATGGCGTAGAGCACCGCGTTTTCATCGTTCACCGGCAGGCCTTTTTCCGCCAGTTCCTTGCGAAGTGATTCCATGCGTGGCTGCAACAAATCCGCAGGCCGTTGTTCAACCGCTTTCTGGCCGGTTTTTTTAATGACATCTTCCAGCAATTGCGTATCCACGGGGCCCGGAGTGCGTCCGTATTTGCCCAGCACTACGTCCATTGAGGGCTGCGAAATCATTTTCCAGCGGCCAAACTTGACGTTCATCATCGCCTGGGTGCCGACGATTTGCGAGGTCGGCGTGACCAGGGGAATCCAGCCGAGCGCTTCGCGCACCACCGGAATCTCGCGCAACACGTCCTCCATGCGCCCGTCCATGCCCTGTTCCTTGAGCTGGTTGCGGAAGTTGCTGAGCATGCCGCCGGGAACTTGATAGGCAAGCGTGTCCGTATCGACACGTTCGTTGGCCGGGCTGGTGAACTTGCCCAGCTCCTTGTAAACCACCTCAAAATGCTCGCGCATCTTTTGCAATTGCGCCTTGTCAAAATGCTTCGGGCAGCGCGGATGTCCTTCCAGAATCGACAACATCCGGACGGTATCCGGCTGTGATGTGCCGTTTGCAAACGGGACAATCGATGTCTCGATGGTGTCCACCCCGGCCTCGACGGCCGCGTAATAGCTGACGGCTCCAAGCCCCGCCGTGTCATGGCAGTGAAGAACAATGGGAACGGAAACTTTTTCCTTGAGACTGCGGACCAAATCGTACGCCACTTTGGGCTGAAGAATGCCGGCCATATCCTTGATGCCGATTGATTTGCAGCCCATTTTTTCGAGTCCAACCCCTAGCCGGACAAAGGCATCAACCGTATGAACCGGGCTCGTTGTGTAGCATATTTCTCCACGCGGATGAGCGCCGTATTTCAGAACCGCTTTGACCGCAGTCTCCAGGTTCCGAATGTCGTTGAGTGCGTCAAACACCCGCAAAACATCCTGTCCGGCCTCGATTGTGCAACGCACAAACGCCTCCACCACGTCGTCCGGAAAACTGGTGTATTGGACAATGTTCTGCCCGCGCAGCAACATGATCTGAGGGGTCTTTGGCGCGGCTTTCTTCAGGGCGCGGAGGCGGTCAAAGGGATTTTCATTCAGGTAACGGAGGCAGGAATCGATAACCGCCCCTCCCCAGGTTTCCAGACCGGCAAAACCCATTTCATCGAGTTCGGGCGCAACAGGCAGCATTTGAGCGGTGCTCATGCGGGTGGCGGCCAGGGACTGGTGTCCATCGCGAAGCACCGTGTTATTGAAGAGAACAGTTTTGGAAATCATGAGTACATCATAATCACTCCACGTAATACTCGTCAATCTTTTATATCAGCTTTTCTAATGTTTAAAGGGCTATTAGAGCGATTCCCTTATCTCTGTAAAGCCTCACGCCATCGAGTTTGAGATAGTGAGATAGAGTAGGAGTAGGGTCAAGAGTAAGAGTAAGGTTGAGCAATCTTATTCGATCTCCATCTCTTTAGACCCCGCCCATGCCCAAATGCAGCATGGTCTCCAAAATCACGGCCAAAAAGTGTATCTCCAGCAGCGCCTGCCGCTTTTCCAGATCCTGCACCTTGTCCCAAGGCTGATCCATCTCATGTTCCCCAATGCCGTGCAACGCCGCCTGATAAATGCGGTGGTCGTTCAACACCACCATGAACGTCTCGCTCTGCTCCAGCGGAATTTGGAGAACCACCGGCTCTTCCGCGCCGGCTTCCTGCAAAAATTGAAGGCAGGTCCGGCACAAAGCGGCATTGCCGCTGCGAAACACCCGCAATTCTTCCACCCACAGTTCCACATCCTCCGCATCTTCAGGTTTTTCCCCAACCCCGGGCGGGTACCACGCGGCCGCTACCCTCGGGTCCATATCCCCGGGTTTCTGCGAATAATTTGTTATAATTTTTGACAGGATCTGCGCCAGGAAAGCGCGGTCCGGCGCAAACAGGACAAAGGAAAAGGACTTGTCGTCGCGGCTGATTTGCATCAGGCGTCTTTCCGTATGCCGGCCTTCAAACCGTATTGCTGGAGCTGGCGGCAATACAACTCGGCCTTTTCACGCGTCTCGCGCGCGACACAACTCTTGCCCTGATGATGGACTTCCAGCATGTGGCGGCGCGCGGTTTCGGCGGTAAAGCCGAGTACTTTTCGAAACACATGGACCACATAGCTCATCAGGTTGACCGGATCGTTCCAGACAATCACCAGCCACCCCTTTTCAAAGGCTTCCTGAAGCTCGGATTTTGCGGCCTTTCGGGTTTCAGGGGCTTCGACCCCGGACAATGCCGGTTTCCCGCGCGACATGTAAACGATTTCAGATTCCACTTGCATGGAGGAACGCCGCGCATGGCGCGCCAAAGACTATCGGATGATGGACTGCTCGCCCGAGAACTCTGAATCCACCTGCAACGGCTCAATATGGGCCGCAGCATCACTGGCGGTCTTCAGGGCGACATTAAGCGTGGCGGCAGCCTGTTGGGTGTAAAAACGCACCAGCCCAATGTTTGTTTTTTCGCCAAAAACCGTCAGCAGCAGGCAGTCAAAATGCAGGGACGTCATGAGGATGCTGATGGACGCCCCTTCGTGATACAAGGCGGTGAACTCATCTTCCCCGAGCCGTTTGGCCAATTCGCGGGTGGCCGCAAAAGAACCCGCGGCCAATGCGCTCAAGATGCTGACATCCAGGGCGCCAATCTTGCCGTACTCGGCGAAAAGGTTGCCCCCGCGGTCCACGAGGGCGGCCCACTGCGCCTCGGCCTTGTTTAAAAAATCCTTCAAATGGCCCTCAATGGCCATTTGATCTTCGACTGACAGCATTCCTATACCGGGCATGACGAACCTCGTTGTGCGGCTTGCAGTTTCACGATGCGGTTTGCGGCTTGGCGGATCCTGCCGATTTGGAGTATTTCGACAACAACAGGCGCGCCACTCCGTTCAAAGTCTCCAATACACCCTGACCGTTCTTGGCCGATGCCTCAAAGCACAGTACCCGGTTGGCGCGGTTGTTAAACGTATATTCCAGATAGTGTTGCGGGGCCGGGTTTTCAAGATCCCGCTTGTTGTATTGGAGCACATAGGGAATCTGCGCAAGGCTGAGATGATTTTCGATCAGATTTTCCTGAAGATTGGCGAAAGACTCCACATTCTCCTCCATCTTGTCCCAGTGAGAATCCACCACAAAGACAATCCCGTCAACGCCCTTCAAGACCAACTGGCGCGTGGTGTTGTAAACGGGCTGGCCGGGCACGGTGTAAAGCTGGAACCGGGTGTCGAAACCGGGCAAGGTTTGCGTATTCAAGCTCAGGAAGTCGAAAAACAGAGTGCGATCCGCATCCGTCGCCAGCGAAACCAGTTCGCCCTTTTGCGTGCTCTGGATACCGCCGTGCAAATTCACCAGATTCGTCGTCTTGCCGCACAGGGCGCAGCCATAATAGACGATCTTCAGTTGAATTTCGCGTTTTGAGTAGTTGATGAAAGCCATAGTCTCTGTTTTGACCGGTTTTAAACTGTTTTTTTGCTGGTGGCAATTTCCTTCAAAACCTGACGGATGATCTTGCTGTACCATGGCGGAACATTCGCCTCCCGGTGAAGCAGGATAAAGTAAACATCGTCATACCGGTAAATAAAGGTGCTGGCCCCGCCCGCAGGCACATGAACCTCCTCCGCCTCCGCCATGCCGAGGTCGGTAAAAAGCTCATTCACGCGCGCCAGGATCTTGGGCGCAAACGCGGAGAGCGACTGGGCAAATCCCCTGTCCTCAGTTTCGGAAGTGATCGGCAGGCCGTCTTTTCCTGCAATGATGCAACCCAACACACCCGGCCAGCGGCGGATCTGGCCGACCACATCCTTCAGTTTGATATCCTCATGCAGCGGAACCCCCAGCAAATTATTAACAGTCGGGGAAAGGCTGATAAAATGCAGGCGCTGGGTACGGCTGGCTTCCTTCTTGATGGAGGAAGATGCACTATGCGCCGGCTGGGGTATTGCGGGAAAAATAGGCAGGGCAGGCGTCATCTTGCCCTCTGGCACCGGGGGAGCTGATTCAGCCTCCCACAGACGGGGCTGCATGACTTTTACGAAACCCTGGCCTTGGGATTTCGCCGGTTCATTTAAAAATGGCACGGGCACGGGCCGCGTTGGCATGCTCAGGGCGCTTTCCAGAGGGGGCAACTTGCCGGCCAGCGTCCCCTTGGGAGGCGGAATCGTCGCTTCCCGGCCTTCAATGCCGGAAATTCCAGTTTCCTCAACCCGGACAGGAAACTGCAGGGTTTTTCCGCTCAAGTCAAAGGCGGGGACTGGAGGCTCTAATGATGGGCTAGGAATCGCGGGCGCTTCCTCGGGTTGCACGCGGACGGCGGCTTCCTGTTCCGCCTGAGCATTCAACTCCGCCAATGCATTGGCCCAGTCAATCTCCCCTGTGGTCGGCGCGACAGCCGTGGCAGGCGCTTCCTGAGTTGCTGGAGTCGGCCCGGAATCATAAACTTCTTCCTGCGGAGGTTCAACGGACGCGGCGATCTCTTCAATGGACGGCTCCGGCGCGGGCTCTGCAGCACCCAATGCCTCCCTTTCCAGCTCTGCCTCGGCCGCTGCAAGAATCGCAGGATCATATTGGAGTTCAGACTCTGGCTCAACAGATGCAGCAGGTTCAACAAGTGCAGGGGGTGGGACGCTGGGTTCCGGGACGATTTCCAAAGCAGGTGCCGTAACAGGTTCCGGGACGATTTCCGGCACATTCATCAACTCCGGCTCCTGGGAAATAGGATCTGCCGCCACTGGTTCCGGCTCCAGCTCCACCGGAGTTTCGGGTGCGGGTGCAAAATCGGTTGCTGCTGCTTCCGGTTCAGGTTCAGGCCGGTTTAAGCCCAGCATTTCCGGTGAAAACGGATCCGCCATGCTCAGAACGCTCGAATCAACCGGACGCTGGTCTCCGCGCAAAATCATGGAGTCCGCCGGAATCCGGCTGGCTATCTGGTAAAGAGGCAGGGTGAATGAAGCCAGCGCTTCATCTCCCAATACTTCGGCAGGCTGGACAAATCCCTCGGGTATGTAGGGCACTATCTCCTGCACAGTAAATTCGACCTTCCCCGACGGCAAGGCGGGCAGAATAAGCGCCAACGGAAGGCCAACCTCCACGCCGGATTCCGGATGTGCCAGCAATTCGGCAAGCGGCGCCGTCAAATATTGGGCGGGTATCGCCTGAAGTATGATGGAAAACGGGACATAGACATGGCCCTGAATTTGCTGGGGAACCGGCGTCGCGGGCTCAAAAACGGAAGGCTGCCGCACACCTGGAAGTTGGATTTTTTGCACACCCTGTCCTGGAGCACCTGAATTGGGTTGAATTGCCTTCAACGACAGCCGCTGGGTTACTTTTTTCCGGTTTGTCACAGGGAATGGCTTCGATGTGCGCTGTTCCGAAACAGAGGGAACCTGCGCGATAGGCGTCTGGGGATGACTTTGCGAAGCAGGTACTTCAAGCCCCTTTTTACCGAAAAATCCTAAAAAATTTGCCGCCATAGTAATTCGGCCTTAAAATAACAATTACCTGAGGTTGCCTGATCTTACATTCAAAGCAATAAAAAGTTGGAATTCATTGATTATAAATAATTGAGGGAACGCAACCTTTCTGATACGATTGGAAACTTTTATTCACCCAGACCCATGAAATTAGTTGAGCTTCTCCATCTTTGCCTGATCGCCGCGCGCACGGGAACCGTGACGTACCGCAATGACAATAACAAAGGCCAAATCTATCTGCGGGAGGGACAAATCAAACATGCGGAATACAAGGAGCTGACCGGTGAAGAAGCCCTGTATGCCATGCTCGAAACGGAGTCCGGGGATGCGGATTACACCAGTGTGACGGTCCCACCCCGCGTCAGTATCGCAAAGCCTTGCGCCCATGTCCTGATGGAAGCGGCACGACGGGCCGATGAAAAAAGCAAAACCACCCTTCTCTCCTACCCCCCGCCTTCCAATCCAAGCTCCAATAATTTCAAACCCTTGCCATTGCTGATCTACCACATCGCCAACGAACAAAGAAGCTACACGCTCAAACCTGAGACTACACGCGCGGGGCGTCTGTCCGAGAACGACCTGCCGCTGGATCATGAGTCGGTCTCTTCACACCATTGCTCCTTTGAGATCGATTCATCCGGCACTGTCATGTTATCCGATCTCGGCTCGCTCAACGGCACCTATGTCAACGGCAAACGCATCCAGACACCTGTTCAGCTTCGTGAAGGAGATACCATCCACGTGGGCCCGATCCCGATGCGGCTTGTTTTCCAGAAAACCAATTGAAATCCCTCCACTTGAAAACCCAATACGCTGAAGCCATCTCCGCCCTGAACCACTCGGAGTCCGTACTGCTCCTCAGCCATCTTCGCCCCGACGGGGATGCCTACGGCAGTTGCCTGGGTCTTGGCTTAAGCCTGTCAGCCGCGGGGAAAGATGTTTTGATTTTCAACCAGGATGGCCTGAATACGCTTTATACCTTTTTGCCATTCTCGGAACGCATTCTCCGAACCCCCACGGAAAATCCGCCCGTCGGCCTTTTGCTGGCCCTTGACACTTCCACTAAAGAGCGGCTCGGCGCCGCATGCCTGTCGTGGAATCGTGAAGTGGACTGGAATATCGACCACCACGAAGGCAATACGCGCTACGGGCTAAACCAGCTCGTCATTCCGAATGAGCCGGCAACATCAGCCATTTTGACAGACCTGATACTTGAAGCAGGCTGGCCGATGCCTCCGGAAGCAGCCTCGGCTCTTTACGTCGGTATCATGACGGATACCGGTTGTTTTCGCCACCGGGGCACAAGCGCCCACACGTTCGAGCAGGCGGCACTCCTCATATCACACGGAGCCGATCCTGCTTATCTTGCCCAGCAATGCTACCAAACCACCAGCCTGGCCAGGTTCCGCCTTCAGCAAATGGCAACTTCCAGTTTGCAACTGGAGCAAAATGGCCTCCTGGCCTTCATCACGTTGCTGCCGGAACAATTTGCCCAATGCAACGCGCTTCCGGAGGATACCGAAGGCTTGGTGGAAATGCCGCTCGCCGTTCGGGACGTCCAGGTTTCCGCCCTCTTCGAACACCGGGAAGACGGGAGCCTCAAAGTCAGCCTGCGCTCCAAGGGCAAAGTCAATGTCAACGCGCTTGCCGGAGAATTCGGAGGCGGAGGACATCCCGCCGCGGCCGGCATCAATTTCAAGAAAGACGGCTTAAAAAACCGGGAACTCGTGCTCACCCGGTTGCGCCAAGCCGTACATAACCCGGATGCCTCACCTGCTTCTGAAAAACCCTGCGGAGTGTCTTGCCAAAAGATCTTGTGAAAATACGACAGCTCTCCATCCGGGTTAAAGGCAAAGCCGCTTGGCTGGGATTTTTTTGAATTAGAACTTCTTTATTTTGATGCGGCTTTGCCACACCATAGGATACCCCTCCAATCATGACCACCTTATCCAACCAACCTGACGGCCTGTTGCTGGTCGATAAACCCAAGGGCTGCACTTCGCACGACGTCGTGGATTTTGTCCGCAAGCACTTCCGGCTGAAAAAGGTCGGCCATTGCGGCACCCTCGATCCCATGGCGACAGGCCTGCTCATGCTTGTCATCGGCCGGGCCACCAAAGTGCAAGATCTGCTGATGACGGAAGACAAGGAATATTCGGGAACGCTCAAATTGGGGGAAAGCACAGACACCCAGGACGCTGAAGGCGCGGTCATCTCGAGCCAGCCGGCGCCCGAGCTTACGGAACAGCAGATTGATCTGGCCTTCAGCAAATTCAAAGGCGATTTTTACCAGACGCCGCCCATGGTATCCGCGCTGAAAAAAGACGGCGTCCCCCTCTACAAACTGGCGCGCCAGGGCAAAACCGTGGAACGCGAACCCCGGCTTGTGCATGTTTATTCCTATCAAATTACCGGAGTTAACATTCCCCGGATTGATTTTGTACTGAGATGCAGCAAGGGGTTTTATGTGCGGACCTACTGCCATGACATCGGCACAGAATTGGGCTGCGGCGGGCATCTTTCCAGGCTGGTACGCATCCGTTCCGGAAATTTCTCTTTGGACCAGGCCGTGACGTTCTCCGAACTGGAAAATATGAAGTCATTGGGTGATCTCGGCTCCCGTCTCCTGAGCCTTGCCGATATCTCACGCATTCGGAGGCAATAAAAACAGAGGAAATTTCGCGCCAAGTACGCCAAGACCGCAAAGAATTCATGGAATAAATTGCCTCTTTTAACCAAAAAATGTATTGAGTTTTCCGTGGCGTGCTTTGCGCCCTTTGCGCGAGATTCCAATCCGTAGCTTTTTTATCCTCATGAATGTCTTTGAATCTTTGTATGAAGCCCGCAGCCACGGCGGCATACAGGCATTGGCGCTGGGGTTTTTTGACGGCCTGCATCTTGGACATCAACGCGTAATTAAAAACGCAGCGTTGGACCAGCCGCCCGAATCCTCATGCGTTCTGACGTTCCGTGTGCATCCCCAATCCGTTTTGTTTCCGGAAAAGGCGCCGCCTTTGCTCATGGGGCTGCCTCACAAATTAAAGGCGCTCGAGGAGGCGGGCGTCCACAATGTCCTGGCCCTGCCCTTCGATGAAAGGACCATCCATACCCCCGCCGAAGACTTTTTGGAAGCGCTGGAAACCTCTTTCCCCGGCCTAAAACGAATTGCCGTCGGCCCGAATTGGCGCTTCGGTTACAAGCGGCTCGGCGATATTCCCCTGCTCCGGCAATGGTGTGATACACGCAGAAACAAAATTGAACTGCTCCTGGCCGAGCCTGCCCGCCATGCCGGTGCCATCATCAGCAGCAGCCGGATTCGCGCCAGTGTACTCAACGGCAATCTGGCTGAGGCCTCTGAAATGCTGGGTCGGCCCTATGGATTGTTCGGAACCGTAACCCGCGGAAAGGGCCTTGGCAAGCAACTTGGGTTTCCGACCCTAAATCTGGAGACACAGGACCAGTGCTTCCCCCCATCCGGCGTTTATTTCGGGGTTGTACAACTGCAGCCGTCTGAAAACCTTCCGGCAGCGATCAACATCGGGATCAAACCCACAATCGGGAGCGGAGGTCCGCCGCAGGCTGAAGCCCATATCCTGGATTTTAACGCAAATCTCTATGGAAAATCGGTCCTGGTTTGTCCGCTTCAATTCCAGCGCGCGGAGAAAAAATTCGATTCATTGGACGCCTTAAAGCTGCAGGTCCAACAGGATTTGGCCGCGGCCAGAGCCTGGGTCTGCAGATGAACCACGAAGGCTCGAAGACACGAACCGGAAGAGTGGAGGGTTGAGCTTGTCTTAACCCAAACAAATGGGACGCGACAAGCGTGTCCCTCCATTTGTCTTTTACCGCACACACTCTGTGTGCTCTGTGGCTGAAACCTGTCGAGTTCTCTAACTCTTCGCGGGATTTTTGAGGCCCGCGGTCTGGTTGAACGGCTCACCGTCAGGTCGCAGGATGCGCACTGTGACAAAGATCAGCATGTTCTTTTTGATCGCCTGTTCCGCCTTGCTGCGGAAGAGCCGGCCAAACAGCGGGATGTCGCCAAGAATGGGTACCTTGTCGTTTACAGTCGAAATATCCTCCCGGATCAATCCCCCCAACACCATGGTATAGCCGTCCTGGATTTCCATCTGCGCATTTTCCACCGTGCGGGTTGAAAACACCGGCTGATTGATGACGTTGTTGTTAATAAGAGCGCCATGGCTTACACCAAGGCTGTCTGTAATGGGATCTACTGCATGCGCCTGGCCGTCAACGGTGCTGAACATGGGCGAGCCATAATTGATAAAGCCGTCAAACTCCGTGACATCCGGCTTGATGACCAGATAAACCCGCTGGTGGTCCGGGGTCACACGAGGCTGCACTGTCAGCACGACACCGACATTCCGGCTCTCAAATTGAGTGGGCCAAGCGGGAATAACAATGGGCGCAGTAGGTGTCGTTCCTATAACGGTTAGATTGCCATTCGTGTTGGAAGAGACAATATTCACAGGCTGTACTTTTGGAGCGTCAAATTCCGTTGGGTAATAAAATTCACGGGCTATGGTGATTTTGCCCTGCGCACCGTCGTTCACCACGATCGTTGGGGCTGTCAACAAATCCGTACTTTGCTTTTGACTGAGCGCATCCAACAAGGCGGCAAACTGGGTCCCGCTCAACCTGCCGCTGATGCCAAAACGATTGGGATTTGAAACGACCGACCCGGGATTGTTTGCAAGCACCGACGCGGATTCATTGCTTGATAAAAAGGCGGAAATTCCATCGGTTGGCTTGATGGCCGTGGAACCCTGCAAATTGGTTCCCAAAGCGCCAATGCCGACAGCGTAGTTCTGGCCGGGGATGAAAAAGGCATTGGCCAGATTCCAATTAAATGCCAATGAATCCAAATCGGTTTGGTTGACTTCCAGCAGCTTGGCCTGCACGCTCACAATCAGGGTTTCACCCTGGTTCTCCGTCACCAGTTCCTCAATCAAATCAATCTGGTCCTGGGTATTGCGAACCGTCAGAATGCCCGTCGCCCGGCTGTAAATGGCGGTCGCTCCTTCTGAAAACTGCACTCCGCGCGCTTCCAAAGCCTTGCGCACCTGGTCTCCAGCCCCCGCCGCCCCCGCCGTGTCACTGTCCACTGTCGTTACTGCCACACGCCGCCGTCCACCGCCGGCGTTGGCATCCGTGTTGTCTCCCCCCTCGGAGTTTTCCGTATCAAAAAAAGTCGCCCGCACGGGGAACTCGCGGGTCACCAGGGTTTCATTGCGGTCACTCAACGGGACAATAAAAACGGCAAATTCCTCCAGGCGATACCGCACTCCTGCCAGGTTCGTGATATACCGCAACACCTCGCCCACCGGCACATTGCTCAATTTCAGGGAAAAGGTCTTTCCCTGCTGTTTAACCTGCTCGTTGCGGATCAGGAAATTGATTCCAGTACCTTCGGGATCCACCAGGCGGGACTGGTCCGTCAAAAAACGCACGGCATCCTCGATCGTCGCATCGTTGAAATCCACCTGTTTTATCACCAGCGTGCGCAGCTTTTGATCCAGCCGGAATTCGTTCTTTTTGGTGATCGGCACCGTATTGGCTGTCTGTACCGAACCCAGATTCTTGTCGATCTGGAACCGTTCCGTCCATTGGTCGCGAGTCTGGGTCTTTCGCTCTTGATTACTGGACTTCCTGGCAATCTCCATGGCGGCAGCCATCTTGTCCTGAAGCTTTTGAATTTCCCGGGCTGCCACTTTGTTGTAGGGATCAATGGCCAGCGCCTGCTCAAAAGCCTTTTCTGCTGCCGCATATTGCCCTGTGGCCATCAAATCCTCGCCGGATTTGATGTCGTCCTGAACTTGGTTCAGGTTCGAAATAAATTTCCGGTCTATCGCCGGATTCGCCGGTTTATCCTCTCCCGATTTGATTCCAAGAACCTCATTGCTGTCGCTTATGATCTTGGACGCCTCGGCATTCTTCGGATTTTCGCTCAGGGCCAGGCTGGCGGCATCTCGGGCGCCAAAATAATCCTTGTTTTTAAATGCCTCGGCTGCCTTGGCTGAATCCAGTTCTGAAAGAATCTGGCTGGCTTTCGCATACACGGGGGCACCCTCGCCCGAATTCGGCAAATCCTTGGTGACCTCGGCCACTTTCTCACGGGCTTCATCCATTTTACCGACTGCGATCAGATTTTGCGCCTCATCCAACTTCTTTGTCGCGGCCAGGAGCAGTTCCTGCCGCCGGATGGTTTCACGCTGCAAAATCTCGCGGGACATGTCGCTGGGGGCATCCTGGGCTTGCAACACGCCTGTGCCTGGTAAGAACAGAAAACCGCCACTGAGCAAAACCGCGGCGGCGAGCGTCTTTACAAACAGGTATTTTCTAAAAATCGGCATCCAACTTTTCATTTTGTCTCCCCCGAACCCGGCAGCGACGACACTTCCATGGTTTCCTTTTCACCTTCTGTCAGGTACTCCGGTGAGCCATCCGCCCGGATCATGCGGGCTGTGATAAACATGACCAGATTCCGTTTCACCGTCTGGCTGACCTTGCTCCGGAACAAGCGGCCCAGCAATGGAACGTCGCCTAAAACCGGAACCTTGTCTTCGATCTCCTTGTTATCCGAACGGATAAACCCGCCCATCACCACCGTCTGGCCATCAATCACCTGGAGTTTGGTCTCCACCGAGCGCAACGAAAACACCGGCGTCAAAGCCGTGCCCGTGGCCACGGTTACAATGGGAGGAGGCCCACTCGGAGTAAAAAAGAAGAATAAAAAACCGAAAGGATCCGTGATTTCAGAAATGGTTCCATTTACCCCCAAAGTCGTGGCATCGCCTCCATAATTGATAAATCCCTGGAACTCCGTCACATCCGGTTTAAGCTCCAGGTCAATCCGGCGGTCTGCCGTGGCGTTTGCCTTCACATCCAGGGTGACCCCGACATCCCGCGAAACAAAGTTGGTGGGATTCGACGGTATCACGGTGGTGGTACCCAGACTGACGTTGTTGTTGCCGCCGCCGCCAGTGCTTTGAGGTATCTGCGGCGCTTCCCATTCCGTGGGATAACGAAATTCACGAACCACGCGTATTTTTGTTTTTTGGCCGCTGACCACCGTCACCTTTGGAGCAGACATCAAATCAGCACCCAACTTGCTTTCCAACGCCGAAATCAGGAGCTGGGCCTGCGAACCGGCCAAGATACCCGTCACACTGATCAAATTCGGGCTTCGGGTATTCTGCAGGCCAAGTAGCGCGTCCAAGCTGTTCGGGGAAGTAATCAACTCATCCGTCGAATCCCGGAGGGCAGTGGCGCCACCGATGCTTGATCCAATCTGGCCCGCCCCAAAGTTGGGAGTGCGGCCGTTCCCGATCGCTCCTATGCCCCCTGTCCCCGTAGCCGCACCTGTTATATTTGGGATGGTAATCGGCGATTTAAACGTGGCATTCACACGAAAATTCGACGCGAAGTCCTTGAGTTTGTCTTCTGTAAATTCGATGAATTTGGCTTCGACTTCGACCTGACTCACTGCATTGGCCTCCTTCCCCACCAACTGTTCGATCAGGTTCAACTGGTCCAGCGTGTTGCGCGCCACAAGCTTCGCCGTTTTGGGCAGATAGGCCGCGCTGGCCCCGTTGGCAAACTTGACGCCCCGCTCTTCCAATGCCTTTTTCACATCCACCGTCACAACATTCACCGTCGCATTGTTCAAAGCACCGACCGTTGTGGTATCGGTTTTCAGAGTCTGCGGGAAAAACGTGGGTGGAACCGAGTAGCTCTTCACCACCATCACATCGCTGGTTTCCGTGTTGGGGAAAAAGTACACGGCGTATTCCTCAACCTTGAATTTGTAGGTGGTGAGTTCCGGAATATAACCCAGAATTTTCAACAGCGAAAGATTGCGCAAATTGAGGGAAAGGCTGTGGATGGATGGAGGCGGTGCGGGAGCTTCCGCAGCGGCAGCCCCCCCTGGAGCAGCAGCAGGCGCCGGGTTGTTCAGAGCCGTCGGCTCGCCTTTCAACACAAAATTCACACCCTCGCCCTTGGGATCAATCACCTTGCTTTGCTCCTGCAAATAGCGCAGCACATCGGCCACATCGGCATCCGTGAAGTTACATTCCGGTATGATGATCTTTTCCAGCTTGTCATACATCTTGGACACGTCCGAGGAGGTCGCCTCCGAGACAGATGTGCCCGTGAGATCCGTTCTCTGGGGCCTCGGTTGGGTCGCCCATTCCGCATCAACCTGTTGCAACATCTTGGTCTTGCGCTCTTCGCGGCGGATCGAAGCCACTTGGTATTTTATGTTTTCGGTCTTCTCAATCCGCTGACGGGCCTGGTTGTTATAAGGATCAATCAGTAAAACTTCCTTGTACCGGCCGATGGCGCGGTTGTACTGGCCCGTCTCGTAAAAACTGTCGCCCTCAAATATCAATTTCTGAATATTGGCCACTTTGTCCTGCAGTTCCGGAGTGGCGGCCGTGTTGCCGGGATATTTTTCCGCCACACTCTGGCTCTGCTCCTTCACTTGCGCATAGGCGGACTTATATGAAGCGTTATCAGGATCATAACTCAAGGCCTCTTCCCATAACTGGCGCGCCTGGGCATAGTCCTTTTTCGCCGCAGCCTGCCTCGCCTGTTCTGCGCTGACGATTGCAAGTCCCTTGCGGGCTTTGAAATACAACCCGGACATCGGCCCATCCGGGCTCGTTTGCTTGTAAACCTGTTCGTAGCGTGGACGGGCGGCCGTGATTTCTCCCGCAGCCACAAGCCGGTCGGCTTCTTCCAGTTGTTTGTTGAACAGCATGGTCCCTTCCAGGCGTTTGACTGTCTCTTCCTGCACCAAAGGATTAGCTTCCGCATCCGACGGCGCAGCAGCTTCCTGCTTTGGCACTGCCGGTGCGGCAGATGTTTCAACCACTGGCGCGGTAGGAGCGGGAGCGGCAGGTGTAGCATCCTGGGCTGCTCCAGACGACTCAAACGAAAGAATTGCCGCCAAAGAAACGGCAAGCCAAAACGGCTGGTTATAAAAATCTGATTTCATGGAGCTTCTTTCTACTTTTTTATGTATATTGCAGTAAAATATAAGGTCAAGCGTTTACTGAGTGGGGGGTGCAGGCGCCGGCATGGTTGTCGCCGCCGAAATTTGAATCGTTTCGCCGCTTGCCAGGTCCTTGATCGTGGCCTCCTGCGGGCTGGCTTTCAGCACCTGATAGCTCTTGTCATCCAGCTTGAAGCTGTCCCCGCGCTTGACTTCGGAAGGTTCAACCTTTTTGCCGGGGACATTGATGCTGAACGCAACCCGGCTTTCGTCCGACTCCTTTTCCGTATTCAAAACCAGCGTGGTCACCTCGTCCAATTTTGTGTTGATCATGTCAAGTTCCGAGCGATCCGGATGGGTCAGGGAATGAGTTTTTTCATCAAACACCTCAACAATTTTCTCCCGATAATCCCCAACCTTGTATCCTTCGGTTTCATCGCCTTTTTTGACAAAACGCGTCCGGTTCCGGGACACATCCATCAGGTTGATCTGGAATTGGATGGTGCCATCCGACAGCTTGTTGGCCGCTTTGAAAACCATACGGAAGGGCACCTTGGTGTAATGCGCGATCCTTAATTTAACGATGATGGGAGGGCGGGAATTCGGGTCGAGGGGATTGGTCTTGGCCAGAAATTCCTCCTTGTTTGTAAAACCGTCGTTGTCCGGATCCGCATCCGCGACCTTCAAATCATCAATCGGGAAGCCGTATTTAATTTTCCATCCCGCCGTGATCCCGTCTTCCATCGGGTCCTGCGGGTTCAGCCATTCAATTTTACCGCTTGTAGGATGATAGACAATCAGGCGCGACACGAATATTTTGTGCTCGCCAACGGCAAGTTCCGGCGCCTTCGCCCACTCGTCCGCCATGCCGGCGTAACGGTCAACATTCAACGGGGACACATTTTTACCATGCCCCGGGGACGGGGGTCCGCTTTTCTCGGGCAGCAAAAAAACCTTGGCCAGCAGTGCCACTCCGAAAACAACCAGTACGCCAAACAGCAGCCATTGCTCAGGCTTAAGCTGGAAGAACTTCATGATTTGCCTCCGGGTTGCGTTTCTGCGGATGCGGGCGCTTTTTTTCCGCCCGAGGATGCGGTTGGTAAATTTTGGAAATCAATCAAATCCACCCGCATCCTCACATTCAACAGCTCCTGCCCCACGACCGGCACCACCAGTTTATTGGGCCCCGATTCGTCCGGCTGGGCTCCGGGCAGTCCGCCCCCTGCAATGGCAGGCGAAGCCACTCCCTTGATTTCGGAGCGCGTGGCAATGGAATTTTTTTCATTTTCAACCGTCAGCGAACGAATGATAAAAAAACAGTCGGATGCCACCAGCTTGTTGACCACTTCAGTCAGCGCGTCGGTGGAGCCTGTGAATGAAAACTCGAATGGATAAACTTTGTAGGCGTCATTCGGTCCGCTGACAACCGCCGCCGGCATCGCTTCATCTCCCTCTGTGAATGAAGCCAGCCCGCCTGCGGATCCGTCCGCGCGCTTTTCTTCAACGATCACGCGTTTGATCCCGTTGAGGGATTTGATCCGGGCGTTGAACAGGACCTGGTTCACCTGCTCGATTGCCAGCAGTTGCACCCCCAAATCCAGCGTCGCGTCCGCCTTGGGACTGGTCAGCCGGTAGGCTTTGAATCCGAAATCATAGTCCTCGGGAAGCTTGACCTTGTTCGCGCCGGCCAGCTTGCGCAATTGCTCGCGTTTTTCCCCAAAAAGCCGTTTCCAGGAGTCGGAGTCCAACAACCCGCGGATTCCCTTGCCGTCGGGCTTCGGGCTCCGCACTGCCGCAAAAATGGAGGATGCTTTTTGAATGGGGGCCTGCACGGAATTCAAAATTTCCGCCAGCTTCGCATCGTTGCTCTGGAGGCCTTTGAGATTACCCCGGGTGGGCAGGATTCCGCCGCCGCTGAGGGTTTCCATTTGCTTGTGAATTTCCCCGATCCGCAAGATCTTTTCATCAATCTGCGTCCCGAACCAATAGCACAAAGCCCCGGCCATCAGCCCGCTCACCAAAAACAGGACCGCCAGCGATTTGATGTTGGATGGGATTTTTTTCATGGCTGCAGGTCCGGCGTCTTCTCGGCTTTCAAGGCCGCCTGGATCGTGAATTTCCTGGCAACCTGGTCTGAGTCAAAAACATCCGACTCCGTCACCTTGACGCTGTCGAAATAGCCCGAGGTCTGGAGCTTTGAAACAAAAGCCGCCAGCAGATCGTCCGACTTCTCGCGCCCGTTGTTTTCAGGAACTTCAAAAAAGCCGCGTATCTGCAAAATGGCCGGTTCGGGCAATGCCGTCGCATGGGGATTGGGATTGGAGTGCGGGCCTCCGGGTTTCACCATGTTGTCGATTGCCAGTTCCATCTGGCTGACCCATATCCCGTTGAAGGTTCCGGTGCTTTCGTAAACCACGCCCAACAAATGCGGCCAGAAATTCCTCTGCTCCAGCAATTTTTGTATCCCCTCGGTAACGGCCAAATCGCGGCCAAACGACTTGCTTTCCTTTTCAATCTGGTGCGCCAGTTGGTTCTTGTTGTTCAAGTCAGACTCTAAATCGTTGGCCTCCACCGAAAGCCGGTCCAGGCTCAAAAGGCTCGATCCCACCAGCACGGCAAGCATCAAAACCCAGACCACAAATGCCGCGGCCAGATAAGGCAGCCGCCGCTTGACGGCCCGCTTGTCCGCTACACTGGAGGGCACCAGATTAACCTCAACCGGAACATCCTCCAAGCGCCGGGTCGCCAGGCCCACCACTTCACCCAGCAGATAAGCGTCCGACCCCAGTGCGCCAAGATCGATTTTTGGCGATAATTTTATGTTGCTCAGCGGATTGAAGAATTCCACCGGCATGTTCAATTTTTCCCGGAAAAACAGGTCCGTGTACGGCATGGCGGAAGCGCCTCCCGCCAGCAGCACTTTCTGCGGCGAAGAACCCGCCTGCTGGTTGCGGTAAAAACTGATGGAGCGGCTGATCTCGGCATGAAGGCGCGAGAATACACTGCGCGCGATTTTTGAAATCCGGGCCGCGGTCTGGTCATCGGGGTCGGCATAGGCGCCGCCCAGCCCGACAAAGCCCTTGCCCTTCTTCATCATCTCCGAGGCCACATACGGCTCCTGGAATTCATTCGAGATATTCTGCGAGATCAGGTGCCCGCCAATCGGAATGGCCCGGCAAAAAATCTTTTTGCCTTCGATGAAAACCAGGTTCGTACACTTCGCGCCAATATCAATAATCAGATGGCAGGCATCGCTTTCCGGATAATTGTATTTATGGGCGTTCACCAAAGCCAGCGGCGCCACGTCCACCTTTTCCAGTTCAAGCTTGCAGAGCGACAGCACGGAATTGGCCTGTTCGACAAGATCGCTTTTTACGGCCACGATGACGGCTTCGATATCCTTGGCCCCCCGCCCTCCCAGCAATTGGTAATCCCAGACCACTTCATTGATCGGAAACGGCACATTCTGCTGGGCCTCAAACCCGATCATCTGCTCAATCTGATCGGGCGCAACCGGCGGCAATTTGACAAAACGCGTGAAAACATACTGGCCGGAAATCGAACAATAAACAGGAAATGAGGCCAGCTTCTTTTCCCGCACAATCCCCTGCAGCGCCTCCACAAGAAACGGAAACATTTCCTGCTCCTTGTTCGGATCAAGGCCCAGGTCCCGGATTACATAATCGATCAGGGTCAGCCCACCGCCCGCATCCACCTGAAAATGACCCAGTTTGAGGGTGCTGGATCCCAGATCCAATGATAAATAATGCCTTGGTAACGCCACGCCGGTGATCTGGTTGTTAGAACGCGTCTAAATTAATTCTTGGGTTTGATCCGGTTGTAACGCCTCGCATCAAACGGCCACCAGGGAGAATCCTTGACCCCGATCAAGACCCCTGGAGTCGCCTGTCCCGCCGTAAACCAGTTGGGATCGTCCTTGTCACTCAGCTGATTCTTGCTCAGCTTGTCCTGCACTTGCCCGCCCGACAGAATCTCAATGTGCAAATTGGATTTTTTAAATCCCCGCGCCTTGTCCTTTTTGCCACCATAACGCAATAGGGCCATTGGATCCAAATACATGACAGCATAATGCTCGCCCTTCGGCACATTGACATAGGTTTCCTCACCCGTCAGCACCACAAAGAGGTCGTTTTTCAAACTGTCCAAGCCATCAATGTAAAATTTAACCTGCACTTCTTCCGTGATCGGGTCCTGGGTCGAAAATTTGACCTCCGCCACATACCAGTCGTCACTTAGCTCTTTGGCCACATCCGAAGTGGGCCGCGAGACCTCATTCGGCACATTCGCCTTGTCAAGTTTGAGGCTATTATTAATTATTTTAATATTATCGCCAGGCGCTTGTGCGCTGCAAATGGAATGGATTCCACCCAATAGAACACATGCCACCGCCAATCGCCCCATCATGGTATTCATCAGGAGTAAAATACGCTTGAGCTGCTAATACAGTCAATCGATTTTACTGCTCAATACATATAAAATAAATCAGAGTTTCCTGTTTTAAGTTTGTATGGCTTAAGTTTTAAGCAGCTTCCATCCCCGATAGCCATCAGGGCAGGCCGCGCGAATCTACGGATAATCTGTATATTGGTTCGTGATTTTAGTGTGTGTCGTGGTAAAAAAATGTGCTCCCTCTGCGTTCTCGGCGGCTCTGCGGTGCAATGCATTTCGCGTCTCAGCCCAGCAACGGTCGCAACCACCGTTCCACCTCCGAAATCGGCAATCCTTTGCGCCTCTGGTAGTCCTCCAACTGGTCCTTCCCAATCCGGCCAACCCCAAAATAACGCGCCTCCGGATGCGCAAAATACCAGCCCGAGACCGAACTGGCCGGCCACATGGCACAGTTTTCCGTCAACCGGATGCCGGTCCTGGCTTCAACCTCCAAAAGCTTGAAAAGCCCGGGCTTTTCAGAATGGTCCGGACATGCCGGATAACCGGGCGCAGGCCGGATTCCGCGGTATTTTTCAGAAATCAAATCCGCGTTCTCCAGGTTTTCATCCCGCCCATATCCCCAATCCGCCCTGGCCTTCTTGTGCAAATATTCCGCAAAAGCCTCCGCAAAACGGTCCGCAAGGGCCTTGACCATGATGGAAGAATAATCATCGCCCGCCTCCTCGAAGCGTTTCGCGATTTTCTCCGTTTCATGGCCCGATGTGACCGCAAATGCACCCAGATAATCCCTGCGCCCGCCCTCATGCGGCGCAATGAAATCCGCCAGTGCATAATTCGGTTTACCGGACGGCTTCTCGATCTGTTGGCGTAATGTGCAAACACGGAGGACCACCCGGCCCGATCCATTCGGATCGCATAACTCTATGTCGTCCCCCTGCCGCTTCGCCGGGAAAAAACCGTAAACCCCCGACGGATTCAACCATTTTTCCCCAACCATCCGCCGCAATATTTTCTGCGCATCCTCAAACAGTTCCTTCGCCTGCTGTCCATTTTCAGGATCATCAAAAATCGCCGGATACCGCCCGCGCAGCTCCCAGGTATGGAAAAACGGCGACCAGTCTATATACGGCTCCAGATCGGCCAGCGTGACATCCGACACCGTACGGATGCCGGTAAACGCCGGCACCGGAATATCCACCGTGGCCCAGTCACAATCAAAACGCCGCCGACGGGCTTCCTCAATGCCGAGAAGTTTTTGCACGGATTGCTGCGTCGAATGCGCCGCGCGCGCGGCTTCCTGTTTTCCCCGGACTTCGTCCACGAACCCCGTTTTTGCCTCCGGATTGAGCAATTTGCTCATGACCCCCACAACACGGGAAGCGTCAATAACGTGACAGGTCACGCTTCCGTACCTGGGGGCGATGCGGACCGCCGTGTGGGTGCTGCTCGTGGTCGCCCCTCCGATGAGCAACGGAATCTTGAATCCCTGGCGCTCCATCTCGGAGGCGTTGTGCGCCATTTCGTCCAACGAAGGCGTGATCAGCCCGCTCAACCCGATCGCGTCCGCGTGATGTTCCCGCGCGGCCTGCAGGATTTTTTCGCACGACACCATCACGCCGAGATCGATCACCTCGTAGCTGTTGCAGGCCAGCACCACCCCGACGATGTTTTTGCCAATGTCATGAACGTCCCCCTTGACGGTCGCCATCACGATCCTGCCCTGGCTGTTGCTGCCCCCCGAGGCCGCCTTTTCGGCTTCCATGAACGGGGTGAGCCAGGCCACAGCCTTTTTCATCACCCGCGCGCTTTTGACCACCTGCGGCAAAAACATCTTGCCGGACCCGAACAGGTCCCCGACCACGCCCATGCCCGACATCAACGGCCCTTCTATAACCGCCAGCGGCTTGCCATACTTTTTGCGCGCCTCCTCGGTATCCGCATCAATGTAATCCACGATGCCCTTCACCAGGGCATGGGACAACCGTTCCTCCACCGTGCCACTTCTCCACGCGTCCTCTTCCACCTCCGCCCGTTCCTTGCCCTTCACGGATTCGGAAAATTTCACCAGACGTTCCGTCGCGTCAGCCCTGCGGTTCAGCAACACGTCCTCGACCAACTCGAGCAAATCCTTTGGAATTTCCTCGTACACTTCCAGGAGACCCGCATTGACGATCCCCATGTCCAGACCGGCCTTGATCGCATGATAAAGAAATGCGGCGTGAATCGCCTCGCGCACCGGGTTGTTTCCGCGAAAACTGAATGAAACATTGCTGATGCCGCCGCTCACCCGCGCCAGCGGCAGGTTTTGCTTGATCCAGCGCGTGGCCTTGATGAAATCGACAGCGTAATTGTTGTGCTCCTCCATGCCCGTGGCCACCGTCAGCACATTGGGATCAAAAATAATATCCTGCGGCGGGAAACCCGCTTCTTCCGTCAGAATCCGGTAACACCGCTTGCACACGGCGATCTTCCGCTCATACGTGTCCGCCTGCCCCTGCTCATCAAACGCCATCACCACCACCGCCGCACCATAACGCCGGATCAGCTTCGCCTGGCGGATGAACTTTTCCTCCCCCTCCTTCAAACTGATCGAGTTGACAATCCCCTTCCCCTGCAGGCATTTCAGCCCGGCCTCGATCACCGACCACTTTGAGCTGTCGATCATCACAGGCACCCGCGCAATGTCCGGCTCGGACGACACCAGGTTGATGAACGTGGTCATGGCCTTTTCGGAATCGAGCAGGCCCTCGTCCATATTGACATCAATGATCTGCGCGCCGTTCTCCACCTGCTGGCGCGCCACGCCCAGCGCTTCCTCATAATTGCCGGCCAGGATCAGTTTGGAAAATTTTGGAGAGCCCGTGATGTTCGTGCGCTCGCCGATGTTCACGAAATTTGTCTCAGGCCGGAGCGTCAAGGCATCGAGCCCGCTCAATCTCAACCAGGGCTCCACCTGCGGGATTTCGCGCGGTTTCAATCCCCGCACCGACTCCACAATGCAATGAATGTGCTCCGGCGTCGTCCCACAACAACCGCCGACGATATTCAACCAGCCGTTCTCCGCCCATTCCCGAAGCTGGGGCGCCAGGCTCTGCGGCGTCTCCGGAAAGCCGGTCGGCAGCAGCGGGTTGGGCAGGCCGGCGTTCGGATGACAGCTCACATAGAGAGGAGCAATCTGCGACAGCTCTTCAATCAGTGGCCGCATTTCCTTCGGACCCAGGGCGCAATTCATGCCCACGCTCAGGAGCGGGACATTGGAAATGGAATTCCAAAACGCTTCCACGGTCTGCCCGGTGACGCCGCGGTTGCTCCCCGCCTGAATAAACGTGACCGAGGCCATCAACGGCACGCGCAGGCCGCGTTCCTCAAAAACATTCTCGATGGCAAAAAATGCCGCGCGGGCGTTCAATGTGTCGAAAATGGTTTCCACCAATAAAATGTCAGCCCCGCCGTCCAGCAGGCCCTGCGCCTGTTCGGCATAGGCGGCCACCAGTTCATCATAGGTCACCCCGCGTGCCGCCGGGTTGTTCACGTCCGTCGAAATCGAGGAAGTTTTCGTCGTCGGGCCGATCGCTCCGGCGACAAAACATCTCCGCCCCGGCTGCGCGGCCATGACCGCATCCGCCGCCCTCCGGGCCGCCTGCGCGCCCGCCTTCGACAGCTCATGCGCGAGCGACGCCATCCCATAGTCCGCCAAGGAAATCGCCTGCGAGTTGAAGGTGTTGGTCTCGATGATGTCCGCCCCTGCCTCGAGATACTGCCGGTGAATCTCTTCAATCAGCTCCGGTCGCGTGAGGTTCAACAGATCATTGTGCCCCCTCAGATCCTTCGACCAATCTTTGAAGCGTTGCCCGCGGAAATCCGACTCAGCCAGCTTGTGCTGCTGGATCATGGTGCCCATGGCGCCGTCCAGAACCACAATGCGCTGCTTCAGGAGCGCATCAAGTTCTGCAAGGCCATGAACCGGGATGGAGGGAGCGGGAGTCATATCCTTATATCTGTGTATCATGATACATTGATATATCGATTTGGCAAAGGGAATTTTTGCCCCATAAAACAATTGCAAGATCCCGCTTCCTGTGCTGATGTATCTGGCTCGTTCTCACGACCCTATCGTCTAGAGGCCTAGGACACATCCCTTTCACGGATGCGACACGGGTTCGAATCCCGTTAGGGTCGCCATTATCGGACCGCGGCCCATGAATCTTCGCGTCCTAATTGTCTCAAACGGGCCAGATGCGAAATTAACCGAAAACAGGCGTTAATTGTTTGATTGTAAAGTGGTTACGCAATGAGTTTGCTCCCCATTTTCGAAGGCTATTTGTCT
>JAQTNW010000022.1 GCA_028713655.1 Candidatus Methylacidiphilales bacterium
TAAGGTGCTTCGCTTCCTTCCGCCGCTGAATGTGGAGCAGGCGCATTTGGAAGAGGCTCTGGAGATAATCAAAAAGACATTATGAGAAGCTTTTTTAAGAGTTCATGATTTTTCGCGGGACGAAGCCTATGAGATATTCCGGCTCGCCAAGCAGTTCAAAGTGCAGCGGGGCCGGTTTCATGCCGATTTGCTGCGGGGCCAGACCTACGCCTTGATTTTTTCAAAAAGCTCGACGCGCACCCGCGTTTCATTCGAGGTCGGCATACGCGAGCTGGGCGGGCAGACGATTTTTTTGAATGCGGGCGACATCCAGTTGGGGCGGGGGGAACCGATCATCGATACCGCGCGTGTGCTGGGCCAAATGGTCCACGGCGCGGTGATCCGCACCTTCGCGCAGGAGGATGTGGATCTTTTTTCGACGTACTCGGGATTGACAACCATCAATGCGTTGACGGATGAAGAGCATCCCTGCCAGATCCTGACGGATATTTTCACCTACGAGGAAAAGCGCGGCACGATCCAGGGAAAAAAGGTGGCGTTTATCGGCGATGCGGATTGCAATGTGGCGCGCTCATTTGTACATGCGGCCAGGATTTTCGATTTCAATCTGGTTTGCGCGGCGCCGGAAGGCTATCAAACGCGAGTTACGAATTCGCACACCGGATTGACAGACGACGTGCATGAAGCGGCAAAGAATGCGGATCTGCTCTACACGGATGTGTGGATTTCCATGGGCAAGGAAAGCGAAGCCGAAAATCGGATCAAGGCCTTCCAAGGTTATCAAATCAACGAGGGCCTGTTGAAGCTCGCGAAGAAAGACTGCATGGTGCTGCATTGCCTGCCGGCGTACCGCGGCAAAGAGATCACGGAAGACGTACTGGAAAGCCACGCGACGGATATTTTCGAGCAGGCCGGAAATCGTCTCCCGGTCCAGCAGGGTATCATTGCCTATCTTAAAGGCGTCCGGCCTTAGCAAGTTTTGTTGTCCGAATGCCATAAAATCCATTTCGCGCCAAGGGCACAAAGCCCGCCAAGAAACAAAAACATTGGAAGTTGGCCACAAAAAGACGCAAAAATTAAAAAACTGGTTTTCAAACCACAAAATACACGAAAATCACGAACAAAAATGCGGATTAGTTCCAGTTTGAAGTCTTCCGCATTCTGCATTTCCCATCTGTGTTCTCCGTGGCTCCGTGAGAGAAACGTGCTCTGCCTTTCACCCGCGCTCATCTGTGTAATCTGCGGTTAAACCTTTCCGTTCTTTGCGAACTTTCTGTAAAACTGTGTTCATCCGTGGTTAAGGAAATGCGTTTTTTTGTGTCTTGGCGTCTTATTTGAATTTCTTGTAAAAACATTAAAAATGCCAATCCTTATCTTATGAAGATCGATCTCTCGGGAAAAACGGCCCTGGTCACGGGCTCTGCAGGTGAATTGGGCCGGGTTATTTCCCTGACCCTGGCTGAATGCGGGGCCGACGTGGTCCTCCATTACATGAGCAAAAAGGAACGGGCACTCGAAGTGCAGAAAAAGATCAGGAAGCTGAGACGCCGCGCCTGGATCGTGCAGGCCGACCTGGGTCAGCCTGACGGTGTGAAATCCTTGCACGCCCAACTGAAAAAGGCCGGTGTTTTTCCCGACATCCTTGTCAATAACGCTGTGAGCCAATATCCGTGGAAACCGGTCTTGAAGCAGTCGCCGGAAGATTACGAGAGCCAGTTCCGTACCTGTGTGATGCAAAATGTACTCATGGCGCAGGCGTTCGCGCCCTCGATGATCAAAAAGAAATGGGGCCGCATCATCGCGATTTCAACCGAGTGCGCGATGCAGTGCCTGCCGACCCAATCGGCGTATGTCGCGGGCAAGCGCGGATCCGACGGGGTCTTGCGGGTGCTGGCGCGCGAAATCGGAAAGCACGGAGTGACTGTCAACCAGGTGGCGCCCGGTTGGACGATCAGTGAGCGCGACCGCCTGAGCGGAACGGAAAGGCAGAAGGCTTATGAACGAAATGTTCCGCTGAACCGGCGGGGTGAAGACCGGGAAATCGCACAGGCTGTCGCCTTTCTCGCGTCCGATCTGGCCTCGTTCATCACCGGGGCTTGGCTTCCGGTCTGCGGCGGGAATGTCATGCCGGCGATTTAGCAGGACATTGGAGGAGTGGACCGAGCATTTCTGTCAATGTCAAGCCGCCTGCTCGCGACGGATGTCGGAGTTGACTCCATTAAACTCAGCAGATCTTACCATCGTTCACCGCGTCCTCTGCTCCCCTCTGTCCTCCCCCGAAGAAAGTAAAACCGCATGAAAAAACGGAATACCAGAAGTGTCTCAACCCTTGACAATAGCAGCCATATCAACGAAAAAAGCTGAGCCACCGCCGACCCGCGGCGTGAACCGCGACCGCGGAACTGACCGCGCCAACGGCGGTTGGCTCCGGCGACTTGTTATGTGGCATCGTCATGCTTGGTCATCTTTCGGTTCAGTGGGAAGCTGCGTATAAAAGCTAACGCTACCCAAATGATAACAATGTCAAAAATGATATGAGCCAGACTGCGTGGGCCGACCCAAAGCCGATACCCGGTATCCACAAGCATAACTACGCCAATGCAAGCAAAGAAAAGCTGACACCACCTCGACCCACGACTTAAAGCAAATATCGCGCAGAAAGTAAACGACCATCCCAAAATGCTCAAGATGTAGCTCATCGTGGAAACGTGGTAAGGCAAATCTCCACGAAGCTGGCTAGGCAGTCCAGCCAACAACATCAACACCGGAATCAGAAGCAGCCAAGGTGTGAATGATTTCATAAGCGTGTGCTGCCGCCTAACGATGGAACTCACACACGCCGGGCCAAATGACGCTGCCCGCGAAGCGGAACTGCGACGGCCATCCGGCGTTGTGTGCAGTGATCTGGTTAGGCCACATTTGGCGTCTCCACATAGTATGGTGGAAATAATCTTCCGACTGGCTTCTTCGGTAAACGCCCTCGCTGCTGTATGGACTCAATGTGATGGTCACGACAAAACACACTAAGTCGTAATGCACGCTGCTGGCAACCTTCGATTCGGCATGGTGAGTCGCCAACCTCGAACTTGGAACGAGCGAACAAATCGCGCATGACGGCTGAATAAATCATCATGGCTGCGGGTTGCTGATACGGTTCGCGCTCCCACTCCGCGACCTCAATCGGTGGAACCTGAAACAAATACTCCTGATCCGCGAAATTCCACTCATGACCGCTCTGCCAAAGCTGGCCGCAATCAGGGCAGCGAAACAGATAAATCCGCAGCTCGGTGTTCTCTGCAATCTGGGTAAGACGCTTGCGAATTGCCGGCGACTGTTTGATGCGCCGAGTGATGCTCTGGCGATCAAGCTCGATGGGCTGAAATTGGGCGCAATCGCAAGGCATGGTGTGTTTTGTGGCCTAACGACATCGATGACTCAAGACCACTTGGTTCTGGCACTGGCCATGCTTCCGCATGGACTGTGACAGAACTTCGAGCGTAGCGAGAATGGTCTTTGAGTCCATCGACTGGTTCGGTGTTTTATTTCAAGGCTTCCCCTTTTGCATTGACCTTCGACAGTGATAAAACAATAGAAAGGCCGTCGCCCAAATCCGTTTTTACATCCTTTCCGGCTTCACTCAAGCCGGACAACATAAATTCTTGTGTTTTAAAGAAAGAAACGGATTGGGTTGCCTCATCCTTTGTCTTTTGACGCTCCCGAAGAGTCAAGAGACATGAGTACTTTATCTTTCCGTCTTTGAAATCGGCAATGGAATCAAAAATGATGCCAACGGGTAAAGATCGGTTTCCTGGATCTTTATAATCCTGGGTCACGGCGAGCTGACTGGCCTTCCCGGGAAGCACAATCACAGAAGGTGTTTGCATGGTATTGCCGTCACGAAGGACCTTTAGGGCAATACGAATGTGGTCAACTTCGGCATGTGCTGTGACAAGCGAAAGGGATGCCAAAACAATGGTTAGTATAATTTTCATATTTTACACCGAACGACCAGGATGAGCCATGACGAGGAGAGCGTCACTGGCGTTCGATTGAAACCGTGACCTGACCGCGCTCCTCGTAATTGGCTCGATCCGCTGGTTAGCTTTTTTTCCGAATACCTCATCATAAACTTTCGCCTGGTAGATGTCGTGCAACATCTCCCCGTGGGTGTTGTTCAGGCGTACAACGCCACTGGCATCTTCGAAACTCAAGACAAGCTGCCCCTTTTCTTCGCGGCTCTCGATAGCACGCACACCGTCGAGAACTCCCAACATCCCGAAAATGGCCGCATGGACAGATCGCGTGACAATCGTCCGAACAATCTCTTGCTCTTCTTGCTTAAGGCCGCCGAACCATTGAGACGCCGCAACAAGGCTAGCTCTCGGCTGCCGCCCACTTGGCTTTCGCAGCGACGACTCGATACCGATGATGGCGGAATCGTGAACCACGATCTTGAGGGCGTCGATGAACTCGTCAGCGTTCATTTCTTTTGGCTAACAGTTTTATTGAACCACCGGTGCTTGTATCCTGATCAAGCGCACTAGTGCTGTATCACGGATCAAGGCAACCTGTAAGGGCAGGCTTTGCTTATGGCATTGCATTCCTGAAACTTACACCCGCATGCACCTCCAAAACAAGGTGAAATTGGGTGTAAACTCCAGGTTTAAAGTTCGCTCTGGCGAATCCGTCCGGTGCCGGATTTTCAGTGTTGAGTTTCAAGTTGGCTGTCAGTTATCTGCATGAATCCGCGTTCAGCTGCGGTTGAAACGGATTCCTTTGCGGGGTGGGCGAGCTTGGCGCGAAACCCAATCCCTTTTTCTTCCCACTTGTCAGTTTTGATGGTGCAAACGCTCTGCCGGGTGGTAAAACGGAGCGGGTGTAAAATGCAGATCCTGAGAAAAATACTGAACCACGTTCCAGGTCTGAAACGCCTGTTGAGGCCGCTGTATTACCATCTGCACTGCCTTTTTTATGGAATACCACCCGTGTCCGACTCCGGAATCAGCAGGGAACTGATTCGGGACTGCGTCGGCAGGGAAGACCCCACGATTCTTGAGATTGGCTGCAATGACGGGACCGACACCCTCAGGTTTCTTGAGATGTTCAAAAACCCGAAAATTTATTGCTTCGAACCCGATCCGCGCGCAATCGCCCGCTTCAAGGCGAAGGTCGGAGAGCGTTCCAATGTCCACCTCTATGAGATGGCCTTGAGCGACCGCAATGGTGAGGCCACATTTTACCAAAGCGGCGGCCGGAAAAACGTGGAATCGGCCCAGGCAATGCCCGAAGGATGGGACATGTCAGGATCAATCCGCCCACCCAAGGAACATCTCAAGGTAAACCCATGGGTTACATTTGACCGGAAAATATCCGTTCGCACATCGACTTTGGATTCCTGGCTCAGAACGCAGGGCATCGCGACTGTTGATTTCATCTGGCTGGATGTCCAGGGTGCGGAGATGGACGTATTTCGCGGCGGCAGCAACACCCTGGCAAGCACGCGTTTTATTTACACCGAATACAGCAATCAGGAATTATACAAGGGCCAGCCGAATTTGAGGCAGTTGATGAAGTATCTAAGGGAATTTAATTTTGATATCCTGGCCCGATACCGCAATGACGTGCTGTTTGTGAACAAGCGATTTGCGTGAGACCCTGTGTTAGTGCGCCAGCCATGCCGCGTGGGCGGCTTCCTTGACAACTTCCGACATGGTCGGATGCGTGTGAATGGTGCGGGCCAGGTCTTCGGCACTGCCACCGAATTCCATGAGCAACACGCACTCAGCGATCAATTCCGACGCGTTGCTCGCCAGGATGTGGGCGCCCAATACCTTGTCCGTCTTGGCGTCGGTGATGATTTTGGCGAAGCCTTCCTTCGTGTCGCCTGCCAGGGCGCGGCCATTGGCCATGAAGGGGTATTTGCCCGTCTTGATCTCCCGGCCTTGCTCCCTGGCCTGTTCCTCGCTCAAGCCGACGCTTGCGCCCTCCGGCGCGGTGTAGATCACACCCGGGATGGCGTTGTAGTTGACCTGTCCGGCCTGCCCGGCGATATGTTCCACGATGGCATTGGCCTCGGCCTCCGCCTTATGGGCCAGCATGGGCCCTTCGATGACGTCGCCCGCCGCATAAATGTTGGGCATAACGGTCTGCCAGTTTTTATTGACGGGGATGCGCCCTTTTTCTGATAGTTTGATGCCGGCATTTTCCAGCCCCAGGCCCGCGGTGTAGGGCTTGCGGCCGACGGCCACCAAAACTTTTTCAGCTTCCAGCGTGATTTTCTTTCCGTCCTGTTGCGCTGTGAGAGTGACGCTGCCTTTACCGGCCTGTGCCGACTGCACCTGGGTGCTGAGGAAAAACTTGAGACCCTGCTTTTCCAGGGAGCGCTGGAGTTGTGTGGCCAGTTCCAGGTCAAAACCGGTGGCGATGCGCGGCAAAAATTCGACAATGGTGACTTCCGAACCCAGGCGCGACCAAACGGAGCCCAGCTCCAGGCCGATTGCGCCGGCACCGATGACGAGCAAGGATTTTGGGACCTCTGAAAAAGCAATGGCATGGTCGCTGGATACGACGCTCCTGCCGTCGAATTTGAGGAAGGGCAGTTCGATGGGAACGCTGCCGGTTGCGATGAGAATGTTTTTCGTCTCGAGAACCTGTTCCTTGCCGTCGTTGCCGGTTACCACCACCTGCTTGGGGGAACGAAGCGTGCCGGTTCCCTCAAAGCGGTCCACCTTGTTCTTCTTGAACAGGAACTCAATGCCCTTGCCGAGTTGGGAAACGACGTCGTTTTTCCGCTTCATCAACGCGGCCAGGTCGAGTGAGATATTGGAGGCAACGATGCCGTGGGAGGCAAAGCGGTGTTTTGCAAAATGATAGTGTTCGCTGGAAGCCAGCAGGGCTTTGCTGGGGATGCAGCCGACATTCAGGCAGGTGCCGCCGAGGGGTTTTGATTTTTCAATGCAGGCGGTTTTGAGGCCGAGCTGCCCGGCGCGCGCGGCGGCGACGTAGCCCGCAGGTCCGGAACCGATGACTATCAGGTCGTAGTTCATGATGGTATTAAGTTTTAAGTCTTTCTGATGCCGTCAGCTTTCAGCTTCTGAATCCTGAATTCCTCAGTTTTCCCCTGCGCGCGGTACTACGTTAGATTAAGATTAAGATTAGGATTAAGAGTTAGAGATAGAGTTTGAGCGGGAGGTTTAAGCTAGACTTCAAGCTGGAGGAGGGCGGGATTTTCAATGAATTCCTTGATCCGCACGAGGAAGGTGACGGCGCCCTTGCCATCCACGAGCCGGTGATCATAGGACAGCGCAAGATACATCATGGGCCGGATCACGACCTGGCCGTTGAGGGCGACCGGACGTTCCTGGATGGCGTGCATCCCAAGAATGGCGCTTTGCGGTGGGTTGAGAATCGGCGTGGAGAGCAGGGAACCAAATGTTCCGCCATTGGTGATGGTGAATACGCCGCCTTCCAGATCGGGCAATGTGATTTTGCCTTCGCGCGATTTTTTGGAGTAATTGATGATGGCTTGTTCGATGGCGGCAAGGCTGAGCTGCTCGACACCGCGCAGAACGGGAACCAGCAGGCCCTTTTCGGTCGAGATGGCGATGCCGATGTCGTAAAAATGATTTTCAACGATCTCATCGCCCTCGATCCGGGCATTGACGGAGGGAACCTGCTGCAGGGCATGGACGGCGGCTTTGACGAAAAAGGACATGAAGCCGAGCTTGATGCCGTGTTTGGCCTGGAAACGTTCCTGAAACTTGGAGCGCAGCGACATGATATTCGACATATCCACCTCGTTGAAGGTGGTCAACATCGCGGTTTCCTGCTTGGCGCTCAGAAGTCGGTCGGCGATTTTTTTGCGCAACGGGCTCATGCGCTTGCGCGTGACCGACGTTCCAGACTGGGTTGTGGCCGGCGCAGGAATGGTTTCCTTTTCGACCACGGAGGCAATGCGTTTGGGCTGGCTTTCCAGGTGGGTAATGATGTCTTCTTTCAAAATACGCCCGCCTTTGCCTGTGCCCGAGATTTGGGCGGGAGTAAGGCCTTTTTCCTCAATCAGCTTGCGTACCGCCGGGGACAATTCCCCGGCTGCGGGTTCCGGCTTGGCTGCCGCAGGTTGGGGTTGCGGGGCAATGGCAGGAGCGGAAGCGGCAGGCGCTTTCGCTTTATCATCAATCCTGCCGACGACCTGGCCGATTTTGACCTCAGCGCCTTCCTGGGCCATTTGCTGCAAAGTTCCGGAGGCCTCGGCAAAGACTTCGGAGGTTACCTTGTCGGTTTCAATTTCCAGCAGGGAATCGCCTTCCTTGACATATTCGCCGGATTTTTTACGCCAGGCGCCGAGAACACCGGAAGTGATGGATTCGCCGACAGAGGGGACTTTGATTTCAATCATGGAGAGTTATGAGTTGCCAGCGAGTATTCAGCAATCAGTTGGGGCACAGATCAAGCCTTAAATGCCTGCAAAACCAAATCGGCTTGTTCGAGGTTGTGGATGGCGCTGGAACCGGTGGCGGGGCTGGCGGAGGCATCGCGCCCTGCGTACTGGATTTCCCGGCTGAAAGCCTTGCGCAGCACCGGCTCGATGTAGGTCCATGCGCCCATGTTTTGGGATTCCTCCTGGCACCAGACGATACTGGAGGCGTGTTTGTAGGCGTCGCAGAGGGCGCTGAGTTGCTTTACATGCATCGGGTAGAGCTGTTCCACGCGGGCGATATGGGTGTCCGTGATCTTTTCCTTTTGGCGGTAGGCGTCGAGATCGTAATAAACCTTCCCCGAGCAAAGAATAAGGCGCTTGGCCGCTTGCGGCCTGGACGCGTCCGGGATGATCTCCTGGAAGCTGCCGTTTGCGAGGTCCTCGAGAGTGGACGCGCATTCCTTAAGGCGCAGCAATTTCTTGGGCGACATGTGCACCAACGGTTTCCGGATCGGGCGCAAAACCTGGCGGCGAAGCATGTGAAAATAATTGGCCGGCGTGGTGCAGTTGGCCACCTGGATGTTGTCCTCGGCGCAGGACTGCAAAAAGCGTTCCAGGCGCGCGCTGCTGTGTTCGGGGCCCTGGCCCTCCATGCCGTGCGGCAACAGCAGGACGATGCGGGAGGTGACGCCCCATTTGGATTCGGAACTGGTGATGTATTGGTCGATCATGACCTGGGCGCCGTTGGCGAAGTCGCCGAACTGGGCCTCCCACAGGCAGAGCATGTCGGTGAAATCGAGGGAATACCCGAAATCAAAGCCGAGGATTGCATTTTCTGACAGCGGGCTGTTATAGACGCAAAAGGTGGACTGTTTGTTGGAAATATTTCGCAGGGGGATGTACCGCTCGCGCGTTTCCAGGTCGTAGAGCACCGAGTGCCGGTGGCTGAACGTGCCGCGGCGGCTGTCCTGCCCGGAAAGGCGGATGGGGATCCCCTGATCAAGAATGGTTCCAAAAGCGAGGGCTTCCGCGACGGCCCAGTCGATGGGGACTTTTCCTTCGATCATGTGGCGCCGGTTTTCCATCATTTTGGCGACCTTGGGATTGAGTTTGAAATTTTTCGGTTGCTCTGTGATTGCGAGGCCGACCCGTTTCAGCTCTTTCATGGGCAGGCTGGTCTGGACGGGTTCCTGCAGGGCGGGGGTGGAGAGGGGGGGCTTGATTTTCGGGGCCAGAACCTTGGCGGCTGCGCGGGATTCCACCAGGGCGGCGTTCAGGGTTTCCTCGAATTTTTTGACATACGAATCCGCCTTTTCCTGCGTGATGTCGCCTGCTGTTATAAGTTTGGGAATCAGCAGCTCGCTGACAAGCGGATGTTCGTCAATGGTCGAGTACAGGGTGGGCTGGGTGAAATTGGGTTCGTCGCCTTCGTTGTGGCCATGGCGGCGGTAGCAGGACAGATCGATGATGATGTCGCGGCTGAAGTGCTGGCGGTATTCAAGCGCCAGTTCGATGCAAAGCACGGCCGAGACCGGGTCGTCTCCGTTGACGTGGAGAACGGGGATGCCGTTCATTTTGCCGATGGATGTGCAATAGATGCTGGACCGGGCGTCAGCCGGGACAGTGGTGAAACCGATCTGGTTGTTGACGATGATGTGCAGTGTGCCGCCGGTTTTATAGCCGGGCAACTGCGACATGTTGATGGTTTCCTGCACGATGCCCTGCGCGATAAACGCGGCGTCGCCATGAATCAATATGGGTACCACCTTTTTCCTCTCGTCCATGTCGTTGAGAATGCGCTGCCAGGCGCGGACCTTGCCTTCGACGACGGGGTTGACGGCTTCCAAATGGCTCGGGTTTGGAGCCAGTGAGACGTTTATTTTTTCGCCGGAGCAGGTCGCAACGGTGGCCTCGTAGCCGAGGTGGTATTTGACATCACCGTCGCCTTGCACGGTGTCAGGGGCGTAGTTGTCGGCAAATTTGTCGAAAAGCGATTTGTAGCTCATTCTCAGGATGTTCGCCAGCACGTTGAGGCGCCCGCGGTGGGTCATGCCCATCACAATCCGCTGTATGCCGTTTTTCGGGCAGTCTTCGACGATGGCGTCGAGCATCGGGATCAGGCTTTCGCCGCCTTCAAGGCCGAAACGCTTTTGCCCGACGTAGCGGGTATGGAGGAATTTTTCAAACATCTCCGCCGAGAGGATGCGGTTGAGGATGCGCCGCTTTTTCCGGCTTTCAAAATTCGGAGTGTTCTGGGTGGTTTCGAATTTATCCCGAAGCCAGCGGCGGATTTCAAAATTCTGAATGTGCATGTACTCGACGCCGATATTGCTGCAATAGGTCCGGCGCAGGATGGCGAGGATTTCGCGAAGGCTGCGTTGGCCGCCTCCGGCCAGCTTGCCCGAGTCAAATACGGTATCGAGGTCTTCCTCGCCCAGTTTGAAATATTTCAAGTCGAGTTCGGTCTGGATGGGCTTGGCAATTTCCAAGGGGTCCAGATGCGCCAGGTGATGGCCGAGCGTACGATACGCGAAGAGGAGATTGTAGATGGCAGCTTGCTTGAGACGATAGATGCGTTCGTTCCCATCCGTTGAACCTGATGTCTGGGGAAGACCTGCGGCATGTCTGATTTCCGGGACTTGCTGGCAACCGAGTTCGAAGCCTTCAAAAAACGCGCGCCAGACGGGATCGACGGTGAGCGGATCTATTTTCCATTGCTCATAATATTCTTCCAGGACGGGAGCATTGTCGGCATGTGCAAGTGAACCACGGGGCTGGGCGCCATTTTTTTGGATTTTTCCCAGTTCGGAGGGATCGATTGAAGGGAGAGTGGAATGTTGGTGCATGGGAAGTTAAGAGCATTTAATAACTTTGCCGCCTATCTGTCAAACCACCACCAAGAGAAGCATGAATTTCGGCATCCTAGGATTAGAAATACTAATGATATGTAAGTCGTTTGCTTAAAATTGGATAGCTAGAGGTTCAGAAAAACAAGAGCCGTACTTTATCAGTTTTATGCTGGCGTGAAATAATAGTTCAGCCGGTATGAAATAAGCCGACTGAAATGAACACCGCTTCCGGCGGGGGCAGGCATTTCGAATTATTTCGAAAATGATTCGGCAAATCTTCGGGCGAAATAAGTGAAAATCAAATCCGCCCCGGCCCGGCGTATGGCCAGCAGGGATTCCAGCATTGTGGCACCCAGATCGAGCCAGCCATTTTGCGCGGCGGCGTGGATCTGGGCGTATTCGCCGGAAACCTGGTAGGCGGCGAGAGGCAGCAGGGTGCGCTTGCGCAATTCACACAGAATATCGAGATAAACGCCCGCAGGCTTGACCATAAGGATATCGGCGCCTTCCTCCTCGTCGAGCAGCGCATCCAGGATGGCTTCGCGCGGATTGGTGTAATTGAGTTGATAGGTGCGTTTGTCCAGATAGGTTCCGGCGGGGAGCCGGCTGCCCACGGCGTCCCGGAACGGACCGTAATACGCGGAGGCAAACTTAGCGGAATAGGCCAGAATGCCGGTGTCGGTCAGATTTTCGCTGTCGAGCGCCTTTCGGATCGCGAGCACGCGCCCGTCCATCATGTCGGACGGGGCAACGTAATCCACACCGGCGCGAGCCTGCAGAACGGACATCTGGGCCAGGACATCGACGGTGCGGTCATTTTCCACATCGCCTTTTTCATTGAGCAGGCCGTCGTGGCCGTGGGTGGTGTAGGGGTCGAGGGCGACATCCGTGATGACGGCCAGTTCCGGCAGGCGTCCTTTGAGCTTCCGGACGGCGGTGTTTAGCAGGTTGTCAGGTTTCAGGGCTTCGGTCCCGCTGTTGTTTTTAAGAGCCGCGTCGATGCAGGGGAACAGGGCGACGGCGTTGACGCCCAGTTTCAGCAATTGCTCGCATTCGCGGAGGAGATCGTCCGGATTGAGTCTGCGGTTGCCGGGAAGGGACTCGATGTCTTCCGGAGGGCCGTTTTCCTTGACGAAGAGCGGCGCGACCAAATGTTTTGTCGAAAGCGCGGTTTCGGCCAGCAGAGCGCGGATGCCTTTGCTTCGGCGGTTGCGGCGCGGGCGGCGAATTGGGCCGACGAGGTGGCTTGTTTTTGTCATGTGCTTGGGATCAATGGTGGCCCATGGCCGCCATTTGGGTCATGATGTTCCCCATGCTAAGGATTAGGGCGAGTCCGATATTCAAGACCATAATCACGATCGAGAACCAGACGGCATGGCGCTGGGGCTTAAAGTAACGGCTTTCATTGCGCAGATGCATGAACAGCGGATAAAACACAGCCATGCAGCAAATCAATCCGAGGGTCATCAGGGCAGGATGGATGTCCGAGTAGGAAGAACGCGCCAGGGCGCCCTCGCTTATTTTTTTTCTCACGGCCACGAGTTCCAGGATGTGAAAGACGATCAGCGTGATAAACGCGCCGATGCCGAGGCAGGGGATCATGATGAGAGCAATGCCCCAGCACAGGAAGTCGCCGTAGTCGGGCAATGCGGAGGATTCTGACGAAACATCGCCAGGCAGGGTGGAGCTTGGTGAGCCGGAGGTGGTTACGGTGAACACGGTGCCTGCGGTAATCCACTCGGGCATGCCTTCTTCCCACACAAGGTCTGATGGCGCCAATTCGCCCTTGCGATAAAGTTCTTCGAGGATCGGGCGGTCAATCGGGCCATTCTGCTGGCCGTTTTTTGCATAATACCATTGTTTCATATATTGTCTTTCATGTTAAAGCAGGTGTCTGTGCCCTGTGAAGAGGGGATTTTTTAATGACCATCCGAGCCAACCCAACAGGGCAATGGCGATGACCAAATAGCCGATAATCATTCCAGCCAGCGCAATTTCGCGGCCTTTCAGGTTTGGGTTTTGGCTGAGGCGGTAAAGTGAGAGGTGTCCCAAAATCACTCCTGGAATCGCAAGGATGGGAGCGCCGCAGCAGCAGGCAAGACCGATGAAGGAACAGCAAAGGGAAAGAATGGCCAATCCACAGGTTTCGGCCGCAGTGCCGGGAGCGGGGGTTGATGCAGGAGCGGGAGATGGGGGTGATGGAGCAGTTTCAAGCACAGCACCAGCCTCCAGCCACTCGGGTGTGCCTTGTTCCCAAACAAGGTCTTTGGCCTTGAGTTTGCCTTCGCGGTAGAGTTTTTCAACCGCTTCGCGTGTTGTCGGGCCGTAGCGGCGGCCTGCCTTTGCGTAGTACCAAATCTTCATCTGGATTGGGAGTTGGGTTGGGTGAGGCTGGATGCGTGTGCGACGCCGGGGAGCGGTTGTTTCAAGACCGGACTGTATCGTTTTTCAGGAAAACTGACAAATTGGAAGAACAAGCCGCGGGGGTTCAGGAGTTCAGGCTTGGGCGTGAAGAGCGCCTGGCCAATCTGCAAGCCCCAAAGCAGCACCAAGGCGGCTGCGAAGACGGAAATCCTGCGCGGGTTTATGTTGATCCATTTTAAAATCCGGCGGTTGGAGGCCAGCTCATAAATAATGATGGCCACCAGCGGCCCTCCCAGAAACAGTACCGGAAAAACGATCCAGTTGAAATAAAGAGCCCCGTGCCAGTCGCCATGCAGCAGGCAGGACATGGCGCGGGTACCGCCGCAAAAGGGGCAGGGCAAGCCCACCAGATCACGCATGGCGTCGGAACTTGGAAGGCCGGGCAAGTGCGGCAAAAGCCAGGCCTTCAGCGCCAGCAGGGAGGTAATGGACAGAAAGATCAGGCGGAACGTTTTGCCGTCAGGAGCGAGTGGCAGAAACGGCTTTTGCATGATCTGTTTTAGCGGCAACCGGGAAGGCCGCACAATGGAAAAAGCAGGGGAAGCCTTTAACGGCGGATGCCAGATTTAGGCCAAATACATTTTGTTGGCCGCAAAAGGTCACAAAATACGCAAAGAGAACTTTCATCAATAACGCATAAAAATTTAAAACCTGGAGTGTCTGCGTTTTAATCGGAGAAGTATTCCTCCTTTTTGCGGTTCCTTGTGCTCTTTTGTGGCGAATCCATTTGCCTTGGATGCCGTTCCCCTCACTCTTGACCCGTCCTGTCCTTTCCATAAGATGATTCCTTCGCATTATGAAAAAAATGACCCCCTTGGAGGAGCTGCGCCACTCGGCTTCGCACATTCTCGCCACTGCCGTTTTGAGGCTTTTTCCCGACACACAACTGGACATCGGCCCGCCGACCGACACGGGATTTTATTACGACTTTGACACGGAGCATCCCTTCACCCGCGAGGACCTGGACAAGCTGGAACGCGAGATGGAAAAGATTGCGTCTGAAAAGCAGGCTTTCGAGCGCAGCGAATGCAGCCGGGCGGAAGCCGAGGCGCTGATCAAAAAGATCGGCCAGGACCGTTACAAACTGGGGCGGTTGAAGGACATTCCGGAAGGGGAGGCCATCAGCTTTTACCGCAACGGCGAATTTGTGGACCTTTGCGCGGGCACGCATTTATCGAGCACTGCGGAACTCAAGGCTTTCAAGCTGTTGAGCGTGGCGGGCGCCTATCATCGCGGTGATGAGAAAAACAAGCAGCTCCAGCGCATTTACGGGACCGCATTCCCCAGCGCCGAGGAATTGAAGCTTCACCTGGAACAGTTGGAGTTGGCCAAACAACGCGACCACCGCAAGCTCGGCAAGGAACTGCAACTTTTTACCTTTGAAGCGGAAGAGGTCGGCCCGGGACTGCCGCTCTGGCTGCCCAACGGAACCGTTCTTATCGAAGAGTTGGAAAAGCTGGCCAAGGAGACCGAATTTGCGGCGGGTTACCAGCGCGTCCGCACGCCACACATCGCGCGCGACAGCCTGTATCACCGGAGCGGCCACCTGCCGTATTATGCCGAGTCGATGTTCCCGCCGATGGAATTTGAGGAGGAGGCGGGCGGCGAAAAAGTCCGCTACTATCTCAAGGCGATGAATTGCCCCCATCACCACAAACTGTTTGGGGCCGTGCCGCGCAGCTACCGCGACCTGCCGTTGCGCTTCGCCGAGTACGGCACCTGTTACCGTTACGAGCAGTCGGGCGAATTGTTCGGGCTGATGCGCGTGCGTTCGATGCAGATGAACGATGCGCATATTTACTGCAGCGAGGAGCAGTTTGCCGCGGAGTTCAAGGCGGTGAACGAGATGTATTTGAAATACTTCAAAATCTTCGGCTTCGAAAAATACCGGATGCGTTATTCCACCCATGACCCCGCGCAACTGGGCAAAAAATTCGTGGACCAGGCGGAGTTATGGAAAAAGACGGAAACGATGGTGCGTGAGGTGCTGGTGGCTTCGGGCATCGACTTTGTTGAAGTGGCCAATGAAGCGGCGTTTTACGGTCCCAAAATTGACGTGCAGGTCTGGAGCGCCATCGGGCGGGAATTTACCATCGCCACCAACCAGGTGGATTTTGCCGTGCCCGCCCGTTTTGGACTGGAATATACAACCGCGCAAAACAGCAAGGCGACGCCGCTTTGCATTCATCGCGCGCCCCTGGGTACGCACGAACGGTTCATCGGATTTTTGATCGAACATTTTGGCGGGGCGTTTCCGGTCTGGCTTTCGCCGGAGCAGGTTCGTTTGATTCCGATCACCGACAACCAACTTGCCTACGCACATGGCTTGCGAGCGAAACTGCATGACTTGGGAATTCGCTGTGCTGTGGACGATCATCCGGACAAAATGGGCGCCAAGATACGCCGGGCCCAGGTTGAAAAGGTGCCGTACATGCTGGTGATTGGCGCCAGGGAAATGGATGCCGGGAAAGTTGCGGTCCGCTCGCGCGGAAAGGGTGACGAGGGATCTGTTTCCTTCGAGGAATTCCTGGCGCGGATCCAGCGTGAAATCCAGGGCCGCGAACTCGCGCCGGTTGCGACGACTCCATAAGGTTGAACCACGAAAAGCACGAAAGACACGAAATGAAGTCTATCTGCAGATTCAGGGGATGGACGCGGATTTTGGGAGCAAAGGATTGGCCGCGAAAAGGCGCAAAATACGCAAAAAGTGACAAGAATGTTTAATCGCAAGTAACGCAAATAACCATGTATAACGCAGATGGGTGTAGATGTTCGGATTTATGAGGAAGCATAAAAAATTTGAACCTCTGCGCTCTCGGCGGTGAAAACTGTCTTTAAAGCTTTTTGAGGACTTCCTGGATCGCGGTAAAATTGGGCAGGTCTTTGGGGGTCGGGGTCTGCTCGCTGTATTTGATGAGGCCCTGTTTATCGACCACAAAAGCCGCGCGGGCGCTGACTGAGCCCAGACCGATGAGGTCCGGCAGCAACACGCCGTAGGCTTCGGCGGTCTTTTTGTTCAGGTCGCTCAGGATCGGGATCGTGATGTGCTCTTTCTGCGCCCAGGCTTCCTGCGCGAACGGGCTGTCCACGCTGATGGCATAGACTTCCGCATTCAGGCTGCTGTAAGCGCTGATGCCCTGGGTGATGTCGCACATTTCCTGGGTGCAAACGCCGGTGAAGGCGAGCGGGAAAAAGAGAATGACGGTGTTCTTCTTCGAAAAATTGTCGCTTAATTTAACGTCCACAATCCCATCGCTGGTCTTGCGTTTCAGGGTGAAGTCAGGGGCTTTGGAACCGGCTGCAATGGCCATATTTTCTCCTAGGTTGGTTGATATCCGTAAGGATTTAAAATGTTTCTCGAGACTCTGATTTGTCAACTCCCGGCCGGGCCGGAACTCCAGGAGTCCCGGCTACAGCCAGAAAATGTTTATTCCTTCGTAGCGGCAGCCTCTTCGCCCTGTGGGGCCTGGGGTTGCTCGCCCCGGTCGCGCATGGCGGCTTTGCGGGAAAGTTTCACACGACCCTTGTCATCGACGCCGATGCACTTGACCCAAAGTTCCTCGCCCATGCGGACGACGTCCTCGGTCCTGCGCACGCGGGTGTCTGACAATTCGGAGATGTGCACCAAGCCGTCCTGGCCGGGGAATATCTGCACAAACGCGCCAAATTCCTTGATGCTGACAACCTTGCCGCGATAGAGCTTGTCCACTTCGATCTCGCCGGTCATGCCGGAGATGATTTCCAGCGCGCGCGCCATGCCATCGCCGCTGTTGCAGTAAATCCGAACCGTGCCGTCGTCGTCGATATTGATCTCGGCGCCGGTCTCGGCGCTGATGCCCTTGATCGTCTTTCCGCCGGGCCCGATGAGCAGGCCGATCTTGTCGGGGTTGATCTTCAGGACTTCGATGCGCGGGGCGTATTCCGAAAGTTTTTCGCGGGGCTGTTGGATGACGCCCTGCATGAAATCCAGAATGCGCTGGCGGGCCGCAGCGGCCTGCAATACTGCGCGCTGGAGGGTTTCGAGCGGAACGCCGGCGAGTTTGAGGTCCAACTGGAAGCCGGTGATGCCGTCGCGGGTGCCGCAGAGTTTGAAATCCATGTCGCCGAAATGATCTTCGCTGCCGAGAATGTCGGTGATCAACATGTGGCGTTTGAGCGCACCCGTGTTGTCGTCGAATTCGGTCACCAAGCCGACGGAAATGCCCGCCACCGGTTTGGAGATCGGCACACCGGCATCCATGAGGGCGAGACAGCCGCCGCAGACGGAGGCCATCGAGGTCGAGCCGTTGGATTCCATCACTTCGGAGGAAATACGGATCGCGTAGGGGAACTTGGTTTCCGGCGGGACAACAGCGAGCAGGGAACGCTCGGCGAGCGCGCCGTGGCCGATTTCGCGGCGGTTCAAGCCGCCGGTGCGGCCGGTTTCGCCCACGCTGAAGGGCGGGAAGTTGTAATGCAGGATGAAGCGCTTGGTGTCCTCGCCGCCGGTGTAGGCGTCGAGAGTCTGGGCTTCATCGACCGGGGCCAGTGTGGCGTAGCACAGGGCCTGGGTTTCGCCGCGGGCGAAGAGGGACGAGCCGTGCGAGCGCGGGATGAGGCCCACTTCGCCGGTGAGGGGGCGGATTTCATCCGCGCCGCGTCCGTCGCAGCGCTGTTTTTTGTCGAGAATGCTGAGGCGGAAGGCTTTCTTTTGGAGGTAATCAAAAGCCTGGCTGATTTCAAAGCCGGTGGCTTCGGGAAATTTTTCAACGATCTTGGCGCGGACTTCATCCTTCAGGAGGCCGACGGCCTTTTGGCGGTCCACTTTGCCGGGGGTGTAAATCGCGGCCTCGATCCGGTCACCGGCGACTTGATAGGCAATTTCCAGCAACTCCTGCTTGGCCAGCATCAATGGGGCCTGGCGCTTGGTTTTGTTGACGCGGGCAGCCAGATCTTTTTGGGCGGCGACCAGGAGCTTGACCTGGGCTTGGGCGAACTCGAGGGCTTTGTTGAATTCGTCCTCGGTCAATTCCAGCGCGCTGCCTTCGATCATGATCGGCTCGGTCTCCGTGCCGGCATAAACGAGGTCGAGGTCTGAAACTTCGATTTGCGCATGGGTGGGATTGGCGACCCACTGGCCGTCCACGCGGGCGACACGGACTGCGCCGACGGGACCGGCGAAGGGGATGTCGGAGACCATCAGGGCGGCTGACGCGCCGTTGATCGTCAGGATGTCGGGTTCATGCACGCCATCGGCGGAAAGCAGGGTGGCGATGATCTGGGTGTCGTAGAAATAACCTTTCGGGAACAGCGGGCGCAGCGGGCGGTCCGTCATGCGCGCGGTGAGGATTTCCTTTTCGCTGGGTCGGCCTTCGCGTTTGAAGTAACCGCCGGGGAAGCGTCCGACCGAGGCGGCTTTTTCACGGTAATCGACCGTCAGGGGGAAGAAATCCTGCCCTTCCTTGACCGTCGTGGCCGAAACAGCGGTGACGAGCATGATGGTTTCACCGATGCGGACCGTGACGGCGCCGTCGGCGAGTTTTGCGAGTTTGCCGGTTTCGAAGACGACGTTCTGGTTTCCGACGAGGGCCGGGACTGTGTGAATGGACATGATAGGTACTCCTTTAATTCAATCCTGAGATTGAAGGGTGGCGGCGTGCCGGGAGATTCCGAAAGGACAGAGTACAAAACAAATTTCCGCGTGAGACCTTTGTTTTGTTCTCTGGTGCCTTCGGGTGTTCCGGCCTGCCTTGTTTATTATTTTCTGATTTTCAATTTCTTGATCAGGGAATCATACCGGCCTTTGTCGGTCCGGTTGAGGTAATCAAGAAGGCGTCTGCGTTTGCTGACCATGAGGATGAGGCCGCGGCGCGAGCTGTGGTCCTTCGTCGCTATCTTCAGGTGTTCCGTCAGGTAGTTGATCCGTTGGGTCAAAAGTGCGATTTGAACGTCTGCGGAGCCGGTATCCTTGTCGTGCAGACGATTTTCCGTAATAGTGGGTGTTTTCTCGATCAATGCCATAAATGAGTTGAAGAATCTGCCGTTGCTGCGGCGGATCGTCAATCCTTTTTTCGAAAGGCGGATTTCTGGCTTTGTGTGGGCCAGTTCACGGTCAAGTATAGGGAACCGAATAGCCAGAGGGCCAGCAGGGGGGCGGAGAGGGAAAATTGCATGCGCAGACCCAGAAGTGCGACCACGCCGACGCACCAATACAGGCTCAGGAGGAGTATCTCTGACCAACGCCACTGAAAACGAACCAGCAATGTCATCCACCAGGGCAGGCCGAGAAGCAGTTCATAGTGTCCGACATAAGGTGATGCCAAAATCCACGCCACAGCGGCGATATAAAGAGCGTATGCGGGCTTCCATTCGATTTTCTTTTCTCCGACGCGCAGCCACAATGGGGAGAGGGTAACGGTGGCGAGGCTGAAAAGCAGGGGCAAAGCCTCCGCCCAATTTTTGACAGGAATGATGCCGGGCAGAAAACCGCGCCACGACTGGTTGAGGCCGGGTTTTTGGAACTGCCGCCCGGCGGCCATGTCTTGCAGGCTTTCGAACCAGAGTCGGTTCGCTTCCCAGCCCGTTGCGAGGATGCCGACGCCGAATATCCAGAAAATGCCGCCCAGGGCCAGTGCCATGCAGAAACGCCAGTTGCCGGTGAGCAGCATGAAAAAGCCGATGTAGGGCATGAGTTGAGGTTTGTAAAAAGTCAGGCTCATGACAAATCCGGCGGCCCAGTCGCGCCGGAGGTTCAGCAAATGTCCGGCGGCAAGCAGGATGGCCAGCGTGATGACCGTATTTTGGCCGGGGATGAGCGTGTAATAAAAACTGTGAAACCCGGCAAACCAGAGGAGGGGAAGGACGGCTAAATAACCCGGATGCGGATCAGAGCGGTATAACAGCCAGCCGCAGAAGGCGTAGAGCGCAAAGCTGGAATAAAACCAGAAAGAGACCCAGGTGCCGTAGGAATAACCGGTGAACCAGGATGCAATTTTTGCGATCAACGGGCTGTACACATAATTAAACCGCTCCATTTTGGTTTTGCCCTGCTTGGGATCGACGCTTTTGTTCCAGTCATTCATCCAGTCGCCGAGCTTGTAATCGCGATAGAGCGGTTGGACCCAGCCTTTTTTCCAGAAAATCCCGCCGGCGTAGTGCTGGCTCAGGTCGCCGGCTTTCAGTCCGCCCCATTTCCAGGTGGGGCCGTGTCCGAGCCAGTAGTTCGCGCCCACGATTCCGAAAAACAAGACAAAGGCCAGCAAGGCCCAGAATCGCGCGAGCAGGGAAAGCGGGCGTCGCCACTGCAGCGTGACTGTGCCGGTAGCGGTGGGGGTGGATTCCTGCGGCATTGATTGGATACAAGCGCGCAGTTGGAGTGCTGTCGAGCCGGAGTTGGCAGGTAGGAAGCATTACCGCAGTCGCTGAGAGCGCGGAGGAGCACATTTTAACGCGAAGTCACAATGCGCCTGCGGCGCACGCAAAGGGGCAAGGGAAAATGAGGAATGTGGAATGCAGGATTCAGAAACTCCCCCCTCAAACTCGATCTCTCACTCTAACTCTTGCTCATAATCATAATCATAATCTGACCATGTATTTCACACGAGGCGCGAACTTAAGATTCGAACTGAACCACGGATAAACACGGACTGACACGGATAAGAAACCAGTTTTCGAGCCAAGATCGCCCGCCAGAGGAGGGATTTGTCCGGAGTGCGAACAAAGCTACACCAGCGAAGGCGAAAAGATCTTTTTATTTGACATAACTGTATTTTCAGTATTTATTGAAAATATGGACACAAAGACCAAAACCCTTGATCCTTTGGCCGCTGCGCGGGACGAGTTTATTTCACAGTGGGGTGCAATGGGCGGCGCCTGGGGAATTAACCGTACCATGGCTCAGGTCCATGCGCTCTTAATGACCAGTGAGAAGGCCCTTACAACGGACGAGGTCATGGCCGAACTCAGGATCAGCCGTGGCAATGCCCATCAAAATCTCAGGGAACTCGTCGGGTGGGGCCTCGTTCGCAATGTCATTCGCAAGGGCGAGCGCAAGGAATACTATGAATCGGAAAAGGATGTCTGGCGGATGTTCTGCACAATTGCCCGTGAACGCAAACGTCGCGAAATTGAGCCTGCGCTTCGTGCCTTGCGGGCCTGTGAGGCGCTGACCCGTTCATTGCGCGGGGAGAAGGCTGCTGCCTTTAATCGCCAGATCAAGTCGCTTTCGGAATTTCTTGCGCAGATGGATGCTGTCATGGATCGGATGTCAAAGTCGGAGCAAAGCGCCATCATGCCGCTTTTGCTGAAAATGTTTGCCAAAACCTCGAAACAACCCAGGGAACATTCATGAAAAGCCGCAGAGGAAATACCCGCCGCAAGGCATTCAATTTGTCGTCGGCCATTTCTTTTTGATGGCGTTGTTTATGGCGCTGGCAGCGACTTATTGGGGCGTATTAATCTGGAGCTTTGTGAAATGAAGTCATTAGACCAATGGCCGTATTTCTGCTGGGGCTGCGTTTTGATCGCCGTTAAGTACAACCTTGACCGGGCCATAGCCTGGTTCGGATTCCATCATACATGGTACTTTTGGAACTATATCAAGCCGCATGGCTTTGCGAGGATCGATGCCATCCCGCCAAATGAGCAAGCCTTCTATGTTGTGCTTTTGCTGACTGCGTTACCGTTTTTGATTCTCGGCATTGTTTTGACCCTGCGCCGACTCCGTTCGGCAGGTTTGCCGACGGGACTATGCCTGCTGTTTTTCGTGCCGCTCATCAATCTGCTCTTCTTTGCCACTCTCAGTCTTCTTCCGGCCAAACAAGCCGCGTCGCCTCAACCAGGCAAATCCACCTGGATTTCATGGCTCCCGATCAGTGCGGTCGGAAGTGCCCTGGCCAGCATGGCCATCGTGGGCTTGACCGGAGTGGGGCTCGCTTATTTCTCGATTAAAGCGCTGGGTACTTATGGCTGGGGTCTTTTCGTCGCACTCCCATTCGCCATGGGTTTGGTTTCAGTCTTGATCTACGCGGGACGCGAAAAACGGAGCTTCGCCAGTTGTATGTTGGTTGCGATTCTCCCGATCCTCTTTGCCGGGCTTTGCCTGTTTGTCATGGCAGTGGAAGGGATCATCTGCCTTATCATGGCCACTCCCATCGGACTTGCGCTGGCATTTTTTGGTGGAATTGTGGGCTATTTCATTCTCCGCAGTCGAACGATGCCTCTCAATTCGACATACATGATGCTGGTGCTTGCAGCCGCCATCGCCACGATGGGCATGGAGAAACAAGCCGATGAAGCCCCGCCGCTTCTTTCCGTCACGACTTCACTGGTGATCGACGCGCCGCCGGAAAAGGTCTGGCCCAATGTGATTTCGTTTTCACCCATTCCATCTGAACGCGACTGGATTCTGCATACCGGAGTGGCTTATCCCACTCAAGCGCGGATCGTGGGGCACGGTGTCGGAGCGGTGCGTCATTGCATTTTTACCACAGGCGAATTCATTGAACCCATCGAGGTCTGGGATGCGCCGCACCGGTTGCGCTTTTCCGTTGCAGATCAGCCGGAGCCGATGGTGGAACTTTCACCCTATCCACGCCTCGAGACGCCTCATTTGCACGGTTACCTTCAATCCCACGAAGGCGAATTGCGGCTCACTGCCATGCCGGGAGGGAAGACCCTGCTCGAAGGGACGACTTGGTACACCGATCGGATCTGGCCGAACCACTATTGGCAGGTCTGGTCGGATCTCATGATCCATCACATCCATCTTCGCGTTCTCAATCACATCAAGAATCTCTCTGAGCAGAACAGTAGTGAGGCTTTGCATTGAGAATCATTTTTATTGCTCGAAACCCGGGCTTCGGGTGTTAATGTTCAACCTCTCCATGCCGCCGGAAGATCGCTGGTGGACCGGAAGGAATTTTATCCTATGAAAATCGTATTGAGCTGGCTGCGCGAGTATTGCTCCTGGAACTGGAGTGAGGACGAACTCGTCGAAAAACTGACCCTGAGCGGCACCGAGGTGGAGTCGGTCTCCCGGACCGGCTTTTCGCGCGAAAATTTCGTGGCGGCCAAAGTTTTGGTCCGCGACAAGCACCCCAATGCCGACCGCCTCAGCGTTTGCCAGGTGGATGACGGCAGCGGCTCGCGCCAGATCGTGTGCGGGGCGCAAAATTTCAAGGCGGGTGATATCGTGCCCCTGGCGTTGCCGGGCGCGAAAGTGCCCGCGGGATTTGAAATCAAGGAAAGCAAGCTGCGCGGCGAGAAGTCGAGCGGGATGTTATGCTCATCCAAGGAACTGGAATTGCCGGGCGACGAGGACGGACTGATGATCCTTTCGCCGGACACCAAGCCCGGCACGCCCTTGAGCGAATTGTTCAAAGGCGAAACGGTTTTTGAAGTTGAGGTGACACCGAACCGGCCCGACTTGCTGAGTTACACCGGCCTGGCCCGGGAATTGGTCGCGCTCGGGGCCAAGCCCATGGAGCGCAAGCCGGTCCGGCCCGAGGGTTTTGCCGCAAGCGGCGGCTTTACCGTTGAATCGCGTGATGCCGAAGCTTGCCCCCGTTACACAGCGCGGCTGCTGGAGCATGTGAAGGTCGGAGCCAGTCCGGCATGGTTGAAGGCAAGACTCGAAGCGCAGGGCCTGCGTCCGGTCAACAACGTGGTGGATATCACCAATTATGTTTTGTTCGAGCTGGGACAGCCGTTGCATGCGTTTGATGCGGATTTGTTGCAGGGCAAGACCGTTTATGCGCGCCGCGCGGCAACGGGTGAAAAAATCAAGGCTTTAAACGACAAGGAATACGAATTGCAGGCCGGGGACCTTGTGATCGCTGATGCGGGCGGTCCAGTGGCGATTGCGGGTGTCATGGGCGGCGAACGGAGCGGGGTGACGGAAAAGACGAGCCGGGTGCTGTTGGAGAGCGCGCGATTCAAGCCCGGAGACGTGCGCCGCACCTCGCGGCGTCTGGCATTGATCAGCGACTCCTCCTATCGCTTTGAGCGCGGGATTGATCCCGTGGCGGTGGATTTGGCGATGCAGCGCGCGGTGGAATTGCTGGTTGAACTGGCAGGTGCGAAACCCGCGGAGTTGGCTGTCCAGACAAGCGCAGATGTTGAGAAGCAGAATGTTGTGCCGTTGCGCGCCACGGCCATTCCACGCTTGTTGGGGTACGATGTGGCGGAGTCGCGTGTGGCGGAAATCCTGCAGGCCTTGGGTTGCCGGAAGACGCAGCAGGGCTGGGAAGTGCCGAGTTACCGGCCAGACCTGACCCGTGAAGTGGATCTGATTGAGGAAATCGCGCGGATTGAAGGAATGGAAAAGGTGAGGGGACGGCTTCCCGGCGGAGTGGCGCCGGCTTCTCCGGCGGATGAGCGCCATGACCGCGAACGCAAAATTGCGTCGGCGCTGGCGCAATGGGGTTATTATGAAATGTCCACCAATAGTTTGTTAGCAAAACAGGAAGACATTGAGACGGGCGTGAACCTGTTGAATCCGCTCACGGCCGACCATGCGGCCCTGCGCGCGGATTTGTTGGCCACGGTGCTTCCGTGCGTGCGGCACAATCTGGCCTACGGGGTGGAGTCTGTGAAGGGATTTGAGATCGGAACGGTCTATCATCGCGAGAAGGGCCGGCTTGCTGAAGAGCGCCATTTGTTGATTGTCGGCGCGGGCGCGGACCGGCAGGCCCATTGGTCTCAGGCCGGGCAGGAGTATGATTATTTTTCGCTCAAAGGTGTGCTCGAATCCCTGGCGTCGCATTTTCCTGAAATCAAGGTGCCGGAGAAATTCGGCGCAGTGGATCCCACGCTTGCAAGGAATCACGGAATCAAGGTTCCGATTTATGCGGCGGAATTGGCGTTGTCGGCGTTGAAGCGCGGGGAGGACCGACCCTTTTCCGGATTACCGGCCTATCCGAGCGTCAAGCGCGACCTGGCGTTCGTGGTGGATCGCAAGGTGGCCCATGCGGAGCTGCTGCAGGCCATCCGTTCGGCGGGCGTTGCGGAGCTTGAGGCGGTGGAATGTTTTGACGTTTTTTCGGATGCCAAGGATGAAAAACTGGGAACAACCCGGAAGTCGCTGGCCTATGCCTTGACTTATCGCTCCCGGGAGCGAACATTGACTGAGAAGGATGTGAGCGGATGGGAGCGGCAGATTGTCGAAACAGTCCGCAAGCAAGTGGGGGCCGAGCTGAGGACCTAGAGTTTAAAGGTTGGGTTGCCTGGCCCGATAGAGACGGAAACGGTTCTTTGAAAGATTTCGGGGCCATGCCGATTCTCAAACCGGCGTGATCCAAAAAATTTCCCTGCAGTGTTCGTGTACCGGATGTTACGCTTTCGACCGATATAACAATAATGGGACACAAGCGCGGAACCTTCTCCGATGCCATGCCTTTACTGGAAGGCAGCACGGGAACGCGCCGTCCCCCCTTTAACGGAGGGTAGAAAGACCTCATCCTAACGGCACAGGCGGGGATTTTTTTTAGAGGTTCGTGGCGTCCTGGCCGTTGAGCTTTTCCGCGAGGTTGGTCACGGGCTGGTCCAGGCTGCCGTTGAGCTTGAACGTGATCGTGCGGCTGCCGTCGTCCAGCTTGCTGAAATGTTGCTCCGCCTCAGCCGGGATTTGCTTGGCCAGTTCGGGGCTGAGAATCAGCAAAATGTCAAAATCCAGGTTGCGGTCAAATTTGATCGAGCCGGTGCCTGTCATTTTTAAATTGGGTGAAATCGCCTCCAGGCTGTAAAAAGTCAGTTGTTCGTCCGATAGCTTGTAGGTTCCCTTGATGGAATCGAACTTGGTGTAGCGGAGTTCCGGCAGTTTCAGCATCGTTCCGAGCGCATCCAGGGCCTTGAGCCCCGTCAGTTGCGTGCCCTGGGATTCGAGAGATCCTTTGCCCGACATGACCCGCGGCTGTTTGAGGTTGCCTTCCATTTCACAAGACAGGTTGATCTTGCCCTGGATAAACTCGGGGTTTGCCTCGAAATCCTTCATCAGCGATCGCAGATCAAGGTCGGTTAGTTTTAATGAAATGTTGTAGGTGGGGTCGGTTGTCCCGTTCCCGGTATTGATCACGATTGCCCCCTCGGATTTTCCACCGTACGCGTCCCCCGTAAGATCCCGGAGCGTCAGGACATTGTCGCGAAATTCGATCTGCGAACGAATGTTACGCAGGCAGAGATGGGGGCCAAACCTGATTGCCTGGACGCGGATCGCGCCGTCGGCGGAGGCATTTTGATCAACCAGGTGAAGGCCGCCTTTTACACTGACGTCATCGGCGTGGAGAAGGATTTCGTTGGAAGCTGTTCGGACCTCCACACCGCCGTGCCGGAGGTCAAAGTCCCTCAACAGAACCTCGAATTTCAGAAAGCCGGTCTCAAACGTCAGGGTTTCCTTTGCGGCATCGGGACTGGGATGCGGAATGTTCCAGGTGCCGTCGTTTTGCTGGATGAACAGCAGCCGGGGGTCCTGGAGCCGGATGATGGTGAGTTCGATGCGATGGCGGAGGAGGCTGAGAGGCGCGTATTTTAATGTGGCGCTTTTCAAGGCTAAAAAGGGCGAGGCATCCTTGAGGGATGTGCTGAGCTTGAGATTTTGCAGCTTCATGCCGCTGAGCAGGTTGATCTCCGGCTTTTCAAAGTTAAGTTCTCCTCCAACGCGGCGGGAGATGAGAATGCGAATGTTCTCGATAATTTCCGGGCTGCCAATATATGACTGAACCCACCAATACGCGAAGCATCCAAAGAGCAACAGCCCCGCAAGTAAAATTGACAGCACCTTTTTCATTTCCATGAATCGAGCAAATTCAGAGATTTGTATCATACTGAACCCGTCTGCCAAGGGAGAACGTGCGCGTAATCTTGCGGACAAGCTCCGGCGCAGCCTCCCTGAGGCGCGGGTGCTGCTGACCCGCTACAGGGGCCACGCGGAGGAATTGGCGCGGCAGTCGGTCCGGGCTGAATATTCCAAAATCGTGGCAGCCGGCGGCGATGGGACCATTAATGAGGTGGTGAACGGCATCGCGGGCGCACGCGGGGTCGCGCTTGGAATCCTGCCGGTTGGCACGGTGAATGTTTTTGCCATGGAACTGGGGATCCCGTCGCGGATGGAGGCGGCGCTGGAAATTGTTACCAACGGGCATACCCGGAACCTGGATTTGGCGCGGGCGAACAACCGTTATTTTGTCCAGTTGGCCGGGGTTGGATTTGACGCGGAAGCGGTCAAGGCGACGGATCTCAATTTCAAAAAAGTGGCGGGCCCCTTGAGTTATTTGCTGGCTGCGACGCAGGTCGCGGCGCAGAAACCCCCGCTCCTGCAAATCCGCTGGGACCAGGGCCATGTGGTGGAGGGGTGTTTCATGCTGGTGGGCAACGGACGTTACTACGGCGGCCCGTTCCAATTTTTCCCGGAGGCGGACATGCAGGACGGGAAGCTGGACGTTTGCGTGTTCAAGAAGCGGACCCATTTCGACCTGCTGCGTTATTTTCAGGGGATTGTCAGTGGGACGCACACGAAGTTTGACGATGTGGCGTATTTCAAGGCGCGACATATCAGCGTGACGGCGGACCGGCGGGTTCCGCTGGAAGTGGACGGCGAACTGGCGGGCGAGATACCGGTGGAATTCAGCATCAAGAAGCAGGCGTTGAAGGTTCTTGTGCCGGAGTAGGAAGTCATTTTACAGAAAGATCGCGGAGAACGCGGAGAGAATTTTGCTGCCAATTTTCTGATTATGCCAAAATTCCTCATTCCACATCCCGCATTTTTATCTCCGTGCTCCCCGTGACTTGTGAGAGAAAAGTATTCTTTTGCGTCCTTTCGCGTCCTTCCTGTAAAAATGTGTCCTGTCTTAAATCCTTTTTTCTTCAGCTATCCGACTTGCCAGTTTTGATAAAAACAGGCATCACAGAGCCCCTGTGTTTGAACTTTTGGCGCAAGACCCCGGCAGCAAGGCCCGTTTGGGCCGCCTGACCACCCCGCATGGCGTGATTGAAACCCCCGTGTTCATGCCCGTCGGCACCCAGGCCACGGTCAAGGCCGTCTCTCCGGTCGAATTGAGGGAACTCAAGGCCTCGATCATCCTTTCCAATTCCTATCACATGCTGATCCGGCCCGGTCTTGAAGTGATCCGCGAAATGGGCGGGCTGCACCGTTTCATGGGCTGGGACGGGCCGGTTTTGACCGACAGCGGAGGGTACCAGGTTTTCAGCCTGGCCAAACTCCGGAAAATCACGCCGGACGGGGTGAAGTTTCAATCGCACATCGATGGCGCTAATTTATTCATCGGCCCGAAGGAGGCGGTGCAAATCCAGCGCACCCTGGGCTCGGACATCATGATGGCCTTTGACGAATGCCCGCCCTGGCCTGCGGAGAAGGAAAAGGTGCGCGCCGCCGTGGACCGGACGCTGCGATGGGCGGAGTTGTGCCGGCAGGAGCAGGAATTGCAGCCCCCGGGACCGACACCGGGGCAGAAGCTTTTTGCGATTGTCCAGGGCGGGGAACATGCGGACCTGCGGAGGGAATGCGCGGAACGGCTGACGGCGCTGGATTTTCCGGGTTATGCCATTGGCGGGGTCAGCGTTGGCGAGCCCGAGCCCGAGATGTTGAAAGCCATTGAAGTGACCGAGCCCTGGCTGCCCGCCCACAAACCGCGCTATGCGATGGGGCTGGGGCAACCGCACCAAATTGTCAAAATTGTCGCCCGCGGGGTGGACATGTTCGACTGTGTTTTGCCGACACGGGTGGCGCGCAACGGTACGGCCTACACCCGGCAGGGGACGTTGAATTTGAAGAGGTCGGGTTTGCGCTGCGAAAAGGGGCCGATTGAAAGCGCTTGCGGCTGTTATGCTTGCCAAAATTTCAGCCGGGCGTATATACGGCATTTGCTAAAAGCGGAGGAAATACTTGGCTTGCGCCTTGTAACACTCCATAATTTGCACTTTTACATCAATATGATGCGGGAAATGCGCGAAGCGATCGCCCTCGGCTCGTTTGGCGTGTGGTCCCGTGAGTTTTTAGAACAGTACAAACCAAGGGAAGAACATGAACATGTGGATGAGCAGTCTTGAACAGGTATTAATCACCGCCCAGGCGGCCGCACCCGGCGCCCCCGCGGACGCCGGCAATTTTTTCAGGCAGATGCAACCCATTGTCATGATGGGCCTGATGCTTGTGGTCCTGTATTTTTTAATGATCCGCCCGCAGATGAAACAGCAGAAGGAACACCGCAAACTGGTCGAAGCCGTGAAAAGCGGCGACAAGGTTGTGGCTGCCGGCGGCATTTACGGAATCATTTCCAATGTGAAGGACAAAACCGTCATCCTGAAAGTGGCGGACAATGTGAAATTTGAAGTCGATAAGGCCAGCATCACCGTGGTGATGAAGGACCCCGACGCAGGCCAGGCTTCCTAAACCGGCCTTATCCGCCAACTTCACCCACAGGATGTTATGAATCAAATGTTAGTCTTTGCGGCCTCGCTGGCCTTTCTCGTGTTTTTTGTCTGGTATCTTGCGACCACGCACGACAAGAACCGGCGCTGGGTCTCGTTGGCCCTGATCGGTACGATGCTGCTCATTTGCGCCCTTTCCCTGTTCGTTCCCAAGAACGGGAAATTCGGGGTTCCCATCGGCAGGAATTTTGGAATCAATATCAAGCCCGGCCTGGACTTGAAGGGCGGAACCCAGTTCACGGTACAACTGGCCGGAACCCCGTCCGCCTCCGCGCTCGACCAGGCGGTCGAAGTCATCCGCAAGCGCATTGACGCGCAGGGCGTCGCGGAACCCGTCATCCAACCCGCCGGCGGCAACCGCATCCTGGTACAGATTCCCGGCATCAACGAGGCTGACAAACTCAAATACCGCCAGCAACTGGAGCGGGTGGCCAAGCTCGAATTCAAGATGGTTCACCCTGAAAACCACGCGCTATTGCCCGACGTCCTCGCCGGAAAAGCCCAGCTTCCGTTTGACTATGAGATACTGCCGTTCAGGGACAACGAGGGCAACGGCGCGCCGAAAAAATCTTCCATTATCGTCAAGAAACGCGCTGGATTGTCCGGCAAACATGTGAAAAGCGCATGGGCCAGCGCCGATCAACTCGGGCGGCCCGAGGTGAACCTCGAGTTTGACGGTGAAGGCGCTCAGTTGTTTGAGAGGCTAACCTCCGTCAATGTCAACAACCAGATGGCGATTGTGCTCGATGGAGAGGTCTATTCCGCGCCGGTTATCCGCCAGGTTTTGAGTTCACGCTGCAGTATTTCCGGCGGGAACATGAACCGCGTCGAGGCAATCGAACTCGCCAGCGTCCTGGAAAATCCGCTGGAAACACCGGTCTCCATCGTGGATGAACGGGGAGTTGATCCGACACTCGGCGCCGCCTCCATCCAGAGTGGGTTTCACGCCGCATTGCTCGGCATTCTCTTCGTTGCCGTATTTACACTTCTTTACTATCGCATTGCCGGCGTCATCGCCGTTATTGCGCTGTTCATCAATTTGTTTGTCCTGCTAGGCCTGCTGGCCCAGTTCGGATTTACCCTGACCATGCCGGGCGTTGCGGGCATTATTCTGACCATCGGCATCGGCGTGGACGCCAACGTGCTGATCTTCGAGCGCATTCGTGAAGAACTCGATCTTGGCAAGCCCCTGCGGAATGCCATCCAGGCCGGGTTTGAAAAGGCCTTTTCCTCCATTCTGGACGCCAACGTCACTTCGCTGATCGCTTCAGTCATCCTCTTTTGGCAGGGAACCGGAGCCGTTCAGGGATTTGCCATTACGTTGTCGCTCGGCATTCTTTCCAGTTTGTTCGCGGCACTGGTTGTCACGCGCACCGGTTTCGACTGGCTGTTGAATGTCGTTTCGCTGGAAAATCTCAAGATGATGCGGCTCCTGCACCGGCCCACCTTTGATTTTATGAAGATCAAATGGCCGGCCATGGCGGTTTCTGCAGCGCTGATTTTGATTTCGATTTACGGCGTTCATTACAAGGGCGACAAGGCCTACGGCGTCGATTTTGTCGGCGGCGATCTGCTGACGCTCTCCTTCAAACAAAAAATTTCCGACGAAGCCGTGCGTGAAGCCGTGAAGGGAACCGGCGCCATCCCGCAGTATCAGCGGGGATCGGGCGACAATCCGGAAGTGCTCGGCATTCGCAGCGCCTTCGGGCAGGGCGAACGGATTGAGCAAACCCTGACGGAGAAATTCCCGCAGGCGGAATTCAAGCGCTTGCAACTTGATAAAGTCGATGCTGTCATTGGCGGCGAATTCAAGCAAAAGGCCGCCATCGCCCTTGGCCTCGGCATCATCGGCATCTTTATTTATGTGATGTTGCGCTTTGAAACTTCCTATGCCTTGGGAGCCATCATCGCACTGGTCCATGATGTGATCATCACCTTGGGGCTTTTTGTTTTGATGGGCAACGAGCTGTCGCTTGTGACCGTCGGCGCCATCCTCACCATTGCGGGTTATTCCATCAACGACACGATCATCGTTTTTGACCGGATTCGCGAGGGGTTGAAGCACGACAATCGCACCTCCTTGGCTGTGATTTTCAACCAGTGCATCAACGCGACGCTCAGCCGTACCCTGTTGACTTCCGGCACGACCCTGCTGGCCGTGTCGGCGCTGTACGGGTTTGGCGGAATGGTCATCCATGATTTTGCGTTGATGCTTTTGTTGGGCATCGTTGTGGGAACCTACTCGTCGATCTTCATTGCCAGCCCTGTGGTGTTGCTGTTTGGCGACAAGGCCCGCCAGACCGCATCAGCCTCGGCGCCCGCTTCCGCTGCGAATTAGCAACTTGTGAAAAAATAACATGGCGATAATCCGGGAAAAGCATTGGAAAGTCGCAGTCGGCGATCACATCAATGCGGAACGCCCGGATGAAATCATCGGACACCTTCTGTCGCGCCGCGGGCTGGACACTGACGCGGAGCGCCAGCGTTTTCTGAACCCGCGCCTGCAGGATCTGGCTGATCCCCTACGCCTTCAGGATATGGACCGCGCCGTCGAACGCGCGCAACAGGCGCTTTTAAAGCGCGAAAAAATCCTCATCTACAGCGATTACGATGTGGATGGAATGTCGAGCAGCGCGCTTTTGTACCGGTTTTGGGCCGGGCTCAACGGCGAGGCTCGTGTTTTTATTCCGGAGCGCAAGTCAGAAGGCTACGGGCTTTCGATCCAGGGTTTGCAGAGGGCGCTTTCGGACGGGCCGGTCTCCCTTTTGTTTGCCTTGGATTGCGGCACCACCAGTTGCGAAGAGGTTGCCTGGCTCAACAGCCGGGGCATTGACGTCATCATCATCGACCACCATGAGCTGGGCTCTGAATTGCCGGCTGCGCATGCCTTCATCAATCCGCAGCGCGGCGAGACCGACCGCATTCTGTCCACGGCCGGACTGGTCTTTAAATTTTGCCATGCATTTTTGAAAATACGGAGGGACCCAAGCCTGTTTAATTTGAAGGAGCATTTGGATTTTGTCGCGCTGGGTACCGTGGCGGATTTAGTTCCGCTGCGGGACGACAACCGGATTCTGGTGCGGCACGGGCTTGAACAGCTCAATGGAACCAATCATATCGGGTTGCAGGCGCTGATGGACGTGGCGGGGGTGCAGCGCGATCCCACGCCGTCCACGGTCGGATTCGTGCTCGGCCCGCGCTTGAATGCCAGCGGGCGCCTGGCAGAAGCGCGGTCCGGATGGGAATTGTTGACAACGGAAGACCCCGGCAGGGCGACTGACCTGGCGCGGGATTTGGACCAGTTGAATCGGGAGCGGCAAAAGCTGGAGCAAACGGCATTTGAAGATGCGGATGCTTTGCTGGCATTGCAGCCGGAATCGGAAAATAAATATTGCATCGTAGTGGCTTCACCCGATTGGCATCAGGGGGTTGTGGGAATCGTGGCCTCCCGCCTGCAGCGCAGTTATTACAAGCCTGTGATTGTCATTTCGCTGTCGGAAAAAGGCGGCAAGGGGAGCGCGCGCTGCATCGAGGGATGTTCCATCATGGACGCGTTGCGCGACAACGCCCATTTCCTCAAGGGTTTCGGAGGCCATGCGATGGCCGCCGGGCTTGAGATTGAGCCGGATAAAATTCCCGATTTTCGAAAAGCCCTCAACGCATGGTTTTGCAAATCCGTCGATTGCGGGGTTTATCTCGAGCAATTGCGGATCGATTTGGAATTGCCAGGAAGAGCGTTGACTGAAAATCTCGCGGAGGAAACCTCCAGGCTGGAACCTTTCGGCAAACAGAATGAATCGCCTGTGTATATGGTCCGGGGCATTCGGGTATTGGGCGCGCCGAAAATTTTTGCCCAGCGCCATATTCGTTTCACAGGCCAGGCTGCTGGGGTGCGCTTCGCGGCGGTTGGGTTTGGGATGGCCGGGAATTTTGCTTCGTCGGCTGCCTTGGACCTTGCCGGGCACTGGGAGGTGGACGGCTTCACGCAGCGACCGAGCTTCCGCATCCTGGACTGGCGCCGCGCGGCTTGAAGCAGATAGATCCCCCTGACAAGGAGGAGGGAAAGGGGGTTTGTGTTTCCCGCGAAAAGGAACAAAGCACAGAAAGAAGCACATTTTTAACCACAAAGGCACGAAATCACGATATGGAAGAGGCAATATTACAGGATGTACAGAGTGGAAATGATATCTGCGTATGTGAAAACCGGTGTGAGTCGTGGGTAAAATTTGCCGAGGAGGTTATGTGTTTGAGTGGTGGATTGGCGATCACCCTCCACGTCCTGTGCATGTTTCAAAGACGGACGGACGCATCCTTGGACGTGTCGTTATTGCCACGAAGCAATCGATGGACGCTTGGAATCCGCCACGAAAGGTGCTAGAGATCATTGAGGAATTGAAAAAAGAAGGCCGCCTATGAAATCGAAGACGCAGAATCCGCTCAAAGTACCGTTCGGAGCCGCCAAGGGCGTTGCCATTCGAAACGTCCGCTACCTTCAGTGGGAAGATGCCTTTGATGTGAACTTCGAGGATGGCGTCAGTTTCCTCGAACCCCATGCCACTATTCGCAAGGCCAACAAGATTGTCCCAACTGCCACGCTGCAATCGGTAGAACTCGAGGCAGAATCCCATCACGGCTTTTTTGTCCATTATGACAACGGGCAAACTGCCGAAGTCTCGTGGGCCTTCATCCGCGAACTTCCTCCGAAGCCGACCCGGAAGTGATTCCCCGTTTCTTCTTTACGGGGGCGGATGGTCGTAGTGGAAAGTGGCGCCATACCGCCGCACTTCATATCGAACCTTTCCATAACTAGAAAATTTTAATGGACGAAACGCCTAAAACACATGTCAGAAAGCCGAGAGCTGTCGCGCCGGTTTGGAAAAAACTGGGCCTCGCCACCGCAGAGGAGTTGTTGTTCCATTTCCCGCGACGCTACGAGGACCGGGCACGCTGGCTGAATCCGTTCGAGGCAAGGGAAGGGGAGTCGGTCACGGTGCGCGGGAAGATCGCCACTGCGCGTTTCGCCCGCTGGCGCGGAGGGCGCAACTGTTTTGAAGCCAACTTTCAACCCGACAGTCAGTTCGAGGTGCTGCAGTTGGCGTGGTACAATATGCCGTTCCTGAAAAATTACCTGACCGAGGGCAAGGAACTCATCATTCATGGCAAGATCGTTGTCTCGGGCAAAAAAAGGAAAATCATCCATCCCGAATTCGAGCTGGTGGCCCATGATGCGAACGACAGCATCCATCTGAACCGCATTGCGCCGGTTTATCCGAGCACGAGCGGGCTCAACCAGCGCCTTATCCGCAACGAGATTTACGGGTTGTTGTTCCGCGAAAAAGTGCATTTCGAGGAAATCCATCCCGTGCCGCCGGGTTTCAAGGAGATCGGTGAAGCCATGTGCGGCGTGCATTTTCCGGAAACATGGGAGCAACTGGAAGAGTGTCGCCGCCGTCTGGCATTTGATGAATTGCTCGCCATGCAGGTTTTGCTGGCGCACCGGCGACGCCAGGCCAAGTCGTGGCATAAAGTCCGCGTTAAACCGAAATTGGAGCTTTGCACGGAGCTTTTAAAGTCGCTTCCGTTCGAGCCGACAAAGGCCCAGCAGCGGGTTTTTGCCGAGGTGGACCGCGATCTTGAACGGCCCCAGCCGATGAACCGGATGCTGCAGGGCGACGTGGGGTCGGGAAAAACCCTGGTGGCTGCGCACACGTTGCTGCGCGCTCTTGAGAGCGGAAAGAATAGCGCGTTTCTAGCGCCAACAGAGACGCTGGCCGAGCAGCATTATCAGAATCTGACCCGGTTGCTGGAACCGCTGGGCGTGTCGGTGCGGCTCTTTACTCGCAGCCGGAAATCCACCGACGCGGCGCTCTTTGGCCGCAAGGGGGTCGTTTATGTGGGTACCCATGCTCTGTTCCAGGAAAAGGTCGAACTCCCGAACCTGGGTCTGGGGATCATCGATGAGCAGCACAAGTTTGGCGTCCTGCAGAGGCAGGCCTTTTTGGGAAAGGGCGATCATCCGGATTTGCTGGTTATGACGGCCACGCCGATCCCGCGCACGCTGTGCCTGACGCTCTATGGCGACCTGGATATTTCGATTCTGGATGAAATGCCGCCGGGCCGGAAAGCGATTCGGACGGTGCTGCGCTCCCGCCCTGAACTGCCCAAGGTCTGGAAATTCATCCGCAAGGAAATGGCTCTGGGTCGGCAGGCGTATATCGTGTATCCGGTACTGGAAGAAAATGAGCAGAGTGAATTAAAATCCGTGCAGGCGGCCTTTCGCGAGATGAAACAATTGTTCGGCGACAAGGAAGTGGTGATGTTGCATGGGCGGATGGACGCGGACGAAAAGGCCGAAAAGATGCGGGCTTTTCGGCAAAAGCAAAGCCATGTCATGGTGGCGACTTCCGTCATCGAAGTCGGCGTGGATGTGCCGGATGCCACGCTGATGGTGATTGAACATGCCGAACGGTTTGGCCTGGCCCAGCTCCACCAATTGCGCGGCCGCGTGGGGCGAGGGGATGCGCAGTCGTATTGCGTGCTGGTTGGCGAGGCAAAAAGTCCTGAAAGCTGGCAGCGCCTGAAGATCATGGAGGAGACCCAGGATGGCTTTGTGCTGGCGGAGGAGGATTTGAATATCCGTGGGCCGGGGAATATTCTCGGAACGGAACAGAGCGGACTGCCGCCGTTGCGGGTGGCGAATCTTGCGCGCGATTTAAAGATTTTGGCGATGGCGCGGGAGGTGGCGGCGGAGCTGGGCGCGAGCGACCCGGATCTGGCGCGGCACCCCGAATTGAAAAAGCGGCTTGAGATTTATTGGTCGGCGGCCGGCCCGCAGGCTGCGAATTAGCCCGAATGCGTTGAATTTCTGATTTTATTTTCCGTTGACTGCTTTTTTCCAGCCTTCATACCTTTACGATGCAACTCTTAATACTGGCGGCAGGTTATGCCACGCGTTTGTATCCTCTCACCCTGAACCAACCCAAACCTTTGCTTCCTGTTGCCGGGAAACCGATGATCGACCATGTGCTGGATCATCTGGCGCAGATCCAGGGCATTTCGCGGGTGCTGGTGGTGACCAACCACAAATTCATCACGCATTTTGAAAAATGGGCCGCGGGCTATGACCGCAAGCACGGCAATTTTGATTTTAAAATCATCGATGACGGTTCCACGTCCGACGACGACAAGCTGGGGGCGATTGGAGATATCAATCTGGTCATCAAGAAGGAAAATTTGCAGGAGGATTTGATTGTGGTGGCGGGCGACAACCTTTTTGACCATTCGCTGGCCGGGTTTGGCGATTTTTGCAAAAAACAAAACGCGCCGGCTGTTGGAATTTATGATGTGGGCGATATGGAGCTGATCAAAAAATATAACAGCCTGACTTTGGACGACGCGGGAAGGATCACTTATTTTGAGGAAAAGTCGCCCAATCCGAAAAGCAGCCTGACTGCGATTGCGCTTTATTATTATCCGAAGTCGATGATTCCCATGATCCGTCAATATGTGGACGAAGGCAACAATCCGGACCAGCCCGGACGCCTGGTGCAATGGTTGTACACGCGGACCCCGGTTTATACCTGGAAGGTGCCGGGCCAATGGTTTGATATCGGCGGCAAGGAAAGCCTGGAAGAGGCGGATCGCATCTTTCGGAATAAAGCTTGAACGTCCGTGCAGCCATTTTTGTTGGCATGCTTGTGTGGTATGTCGGCGCCTTCTGCAGCGTTGGAGCGGAGTTGCCAGCCTCCTCCATCTCCAAGTCCAAGTGGGTCGTCCTGCAAACCGGAACAGACGGGAAGACTTGGGTCGAGGGCGATGCAGCGCTTGCAGACCAGCCCTATACTCCCGCCTCGACTTTCAAGGTTCTGATCGCATGGGCAGGGTTGGAGGAAGGCAAAGCGAATCCTTCAACCTTGCATCGCGTCGCCGACAAACATGTTCCCGGCGCGCCACGGGAGCTCTCCATGACCGAGGCGATGTTTTATTCCAGCAACGACTATTTTATATGGCTTGCCGGACAGGTGGGGCGGGATAGGTTGGATGCCTATTTACTGCGCAGTGGCTGGGTGAGGGGAGCCTTCCCGAAGGATTGGTTGGGCAAGGAATGGGATCGGGTTGAACGAGGCGGTAATCTGACCATCACACCCCGTCAAAATCATGATTTCATGCGCGGGGTTGCGTCGGGACATTTTGCTTCTTCAAGCCGTGTGCAGGCGGATTTATTGGCCGCAATGCGCTGGCCGTCGGATCGGGAGGATTTGAGGCTCTACGGCAAGAGTGGAACGGCGGGCGGGGCGGTGTGGTTTAATGGATTTGCAGACACAGCGAAGGGTCGGCAGGTCGTGACGGTTTTTATGCCGGGCGGACTGGAGCTTCGTGTGCAGGTCATTGGAAAATTTTATGAGTGTTTCGGGTTGCATTTTAAAACGGAATGGCTGGCATCGCCTGATTTGACGCCGGATATTCACAAGAAATGATGTTGAATCTGGCATGAATATGGCTAGATATTTTGGCTTATGTTAAGGAAATACCAAGTGTGGTTGGCTGTTTTTTTACTGCCTCTGGCGGCGTTGAATGCCCAGCAGGCGCAACCGACGCAGTACAAGGCCAATGTCGCGGTTGAGCCCTTTCATGAAAACAAGATCGAGATCAGCGTTGAATCGGCAAACCTGTTTGATATCGGAAGCACGCACACCTATCACCTCGCACCCCAGACCGTGTCGCTTCACTGGCAATTGGATGATGTTGGAAATCAAGGCTGGCTTCGCGGCAACACCGAGTGGATTTTCAGCGGCTATTACACACCTGTGATTGAGGGGCCCGAGAACCGCTTTACAGGCGCGTTGTTTGGACCGCGTTATAATTTTGTACAGCCGGGCTGGAAATGGGTGCCGTATGTGGGCAGCCGGGTCGGCTTTGGCTTTACGGACAGCACCGGGGTGCTGGGAGCTCAGGGCCAGGACTTTTGCTTTTCCTTCGCCGTGGATGTTGGCGTGCGGTATATCATCAACGATACGGTCGATATTTCCATAGGCGGCATGTATGAACATTATTCCAATGCGGGCTTGTCCGAGCCGACGCATCAAAATAACGGTCTCGACTCCGCCGGGCCGAATGTGGCGCTGAATTTTAAGTTCTAAGGAACGCGCTTCACGCGTTCCTATATTTCCAAGACGGAAGCGTGGAGGGTTGAGCTTGTCTCGATCCAAGCATAAAACCTGTTTCGCGCAAAGTTCGCCAAGGACGCCAAGGGAGAACAAATAAATTCTTTGGGTCAAAAGCCGCAAGCCGGACAAATACATTATCTGCGCTTGTTTTTTCGAATGACCATTCGCTCTCTCCACACGGGCAGAAGCAGAATCAGTCCGAGAATGAGCAGCAGGACAAATAAAACCAATAGGGCAGGGCCGGCCCAAAGCATGCCTGGAGACCAGTCAGTCGATTTTTCTAAGAGAAACTTAACGCCTGCCCCTACACCCAGAACGGCAATGCAAACCGCTAGAAAACACACATAAGCGAGTCCAAAGCCGATTGCGATAAAGAAACCGGCGCGAATCAGTGCAGTTGGTTTGTCTTGGAGGTTCATGTTTTCCACCGTCACGATGGCCGCAGGTTAGAGGCAGTGCAAGGGAAAAGTTCGGCAGCTATGGAGGGCTGAGCTTGTCTCAGCCCAAATATATGGGATGTGACAAGCACATCCCACCATCCAGGAAAACCCTTTGTTAGCTCTTTTTCTTGTATTCAACAGTGCCTTTGCCCTTTAACGGCTCGGAGACAAAGATTTCTTTGCCATCTTCGCGTATGCTCAGGGTTACGTTCGTGTCATCGCTTGTGCTTGTGACGGTTACCGATTCAAAATACTGCCCCAGGAAATTTGAGGACGGTGATTTGAAAAAGCTCTCTTGTTTGACTCCGCTCGCATTCCATTTTGCTTTAATCTGAACCTTATCCTGTCCTTGCCCTATGACCATGAAGGTAATTGTTTTATCCGGCGGGCCAGTCCAACCCAAATCAGTGCTTTTCGTGGATACCAGAAAATAGCCGCCATCAATGACAGCGTAGGCTGAAAATAAAGAATCCATCCCGTTTCCGGTTTTTTTGTATTTGATAGTGATAAGGCCGGCTGGCGGATATGTCGGTTCCAGCTTCTTGCCTCGCATGACGTAAACCAACTGAAAATCATCAGGAAGTGGTGCCAGTGAAATATCCAGAATCTCCTGATTGGAGAACATCATCTGCTGCACCCTGGCCGCCGCCTCCCTGTCCGATTGGGACATTCCAAGCAAAATAGGAAATCGCATTGAGCTTCTCAGGGCTTTTTTCCTGGATGGCAGTTTTGAAGGCGGAAATAAACTCCTCCGGCGTTTTGGACTGTCCGTGCGAAACGGCAGGAAGCATTCCAATGGCGACTGTGATGATAACGGACAGGAATTTCATATTTCTCTGAATTCAAAATTCTGAATTCTGACTTTTCTTTTGCGCTTTATTTCCTGTGTTTGAGCTCGGACTGCATGTAGTCCAGCTCCGTGTTGAGCTCCTCGATCCGCAGCCTGCCGGTGTAGCGGTTCACAAGTCGCCAATCGGGATCGATGATCAGGGTGCTCGGAATGGCGTCAATGCCTCCGAATTGCTCGTAAAAGGAGCTTTCCACAACCGCGACGGGATAATTGAAGTTCATGTCATGGGCAAACGCCTGGATGTTCTCTCCGCTTTTACTGGCCACGCAAATTCCCAGAAACACGACATTTGGATTTTTAATCTCGTGTCGCAGGCGGATGAGCTCGGGTATTTCGCGGGCGCTGCCGGGCGACCACGTGGCCCAAAAATTGAGCACCACGATCTTGCCTTTGAGGTCCTGGCTCGACATCTGCGTGCCGTCCAGCGCTTTCAGGGTGAAGTCCGGGGCTGGGAGGGGCGAAATACTGCGCTGGGGGGGCTGTCCTGGGCCTGAACAACCGGTAATGCAGGCCACCAGCCATGCGGTGGACAATAAGAGGCAGCAAATTCTCATCCGCATAGGTGACTGGTTTCGAGTCTAAAACACAATCAAAAACTTTAATCCGTCTGAGATGCTGTTGCCTTGTGGACACTACTGAAGAAAAGGACAGATTGTCATAAGCCTACGATTATATAGACTGCAGACTTATGGTGTTCTATTTCCTCGTCCTAGGTGTTGGGGGTTTGAAGGGCCCGCCACCGACCTTAGAGAATATGATTCATCAAGTCGCTTCTGTGGTGATTGTTCTAGGGCTGTATTTGATATGGCGCACTTACATCAAACGGAGATGAAGTAGTGTTATTTGCAATTTAATATAACATATATTGTGCGAAGTAATTATTCAATCCAGCCCCAGCGCTTGCTAAACGGCCAGTACACCATCAAGGCCGTTCCAACCAGGTTTTCTCTCGGCACATATTTCCAATACCGGCTGTCCAGGCTGTTCCGGCTGTTGTCGCCCATCGCCCAATAGGAATTCTCCGGAATGCTTATCTCATCGTCCGGCACCACAAGATAATTTGCCCGCTCAGCGTGAACATAACCGTTGTAGCCGCCCTGCTTGGCGTAGTTCCTGTCAAACGCCTTGGAGTGCAGAATCTTCCCATTCGAAAGGAGATAAGGCTCCTCGATCTTTAGCGTCACGCCCGGTACGCCCACGCAGCGTTTGATGTAATATTCCGTCACACCTGCGGTTTGGCGTTCCAATCCCGCGATGTCCTTGGTCGTGAACACGAAAACCTCGCCCTGCTTGGGCAGCCTGAAGTTGTAGGCCATTTTGTTGACAAAAATGTGGTCGCCCGCCTCCACTGAAAAATTGGCGACGTCCTCTCCGGCCTTGAATTTTCTGCCCTCACGGATTTCAGGAGCGCCCTTCAACACATTTTCAGGCTCGGTAAACAAATGATAATCCTTATCGTTGAAACGCAGCGTTGTAAATGTCAGCAAGGGTACCGGCCGCCATGGGTTGACAGCTTCCACAGTACCGTCCGAAGGCGCCACGAAGCGATGGTACGTCTTGCCGAAAGCGGCATAATCCAGAACCTGGTAAAAAATATTCGGCGTCGGACCCGTATGTGACTCTTGTGAAATACCCCACAAGGTCGGCATCATCGAACCTGTCGGGATTTTGAAGGGCTGGACAAAATAAGTACGCAGTGCCAGGGCGATCACCAGCGCTACAAATATGACTTCAATATTTTCAGCCCAACCATCCGCTCTCGTCGCGCCCGGAAAGAGCTTCTCAATCTGCTTCGGTGTCTGGTCCAGGACCTTCTCTGCGTGGCCGTCCTGAATGCGATTTGCGGCAACCTCCTCCAACTCACTTTTGAGGCTTTCAAACCTCTCTAAGCTTTTCTCACTCAATAGATCACGTGAGTAATTCCATTTTTTACGTAACAAGTGAAGATACTCTTTCGCGAGCTTGGATAGGTTCATAAAAAGTTATGTAAGTTGTTTAATTGGAAGACTTCAGCACCTGTAAAAAGGCTTCCTGCGGGATGTTGACCTTGCCGAATTGCTTCATCTTTTTCTTACCTTCCTTTTGCTTTTCCAACAGCTTGCGTTTCCGGGTTATATCGCCGCCGTAGCACTTGGCTATCACGTTTTTCCCAACAACCTTGACATCCTCGCGAGCGACAATTTTTCCACCAATGGCAGCCTGCAAGGCCACCTTGAAAAGCTGCGGCGGGATCACTTCCTTGAGTTTCGCGGTAATTTGACGACCCCTCTGGGCCGCCTTTTCGCGATGCACAATGGTTGAAAAAGCGTCCATCGGCTCGCCATTGACCATGATATCCAATTTGACCAGATCGTCAGCCCGATAAGGCCCAAACTCATAATCCATCGATCCATAACCCCGGGTCATGCTTTTGATCTTGTCATTAAAATCCACCAGAATCTCGTTCAGCGGAATATCAATCGTCAACATCACGCGCTTGCTGTCGAGCGACTCGGTGTGCAGGCAGTCCCCTCGCCGATCCCGGACGAGTTGCAGGATATCGCCGATATACTCGCTGGGGACCATGATGAAAGCCTTGACCATGGGTTCGCGGACCTCCTCGATCACCGTGGGATCGGGCATGTGCGTCGGGTTGTCGATTTCCTCCATTTCACCGTTAGTTTTGAGGATCTGATAAACCACGCTTGGATAGGTTGAAATGATGTCCATTTCGTACTCGCGGCGGAGGCGTTCCTGCACGATTTCCATGTGCAGGAGGCCGAGGAACCCGCAGCGGAAACCGAAACCGAGCGCCACGGAATTTTCCTGGATATAAGTCAGGGCGGAGTCGTTGAGCTGCAACTTGCTCAGGGCTGTTTTTAACCCCTCGAAGTCGGCGCTGTTGATCGGGTAAATGCCCGCAAAGACCATGGGATGGATTTCCTTGAATCCCGGAAGCGGTGTTTCCACCGGAAGCATTGCGCTCGTGATGGTGTCGCCGATTTTCAGTTCCGCCGTGGTTTTGATGTTGCCCACCACATAACCGCTGTCGCCATCGCGCAGGACATCGGTTTTGACCGGTTTGGGAGTGAAGATGCCCACTTCCTTGACGTCATATTTTTGGTTGCTTTGCATCAGCAACATTTGCGTGCCGGCCTTGATTTCACCGGAAAAAACGCGCGTGTAGGCGATGACACCGCGGTAGATGTCGAAAACGGAATCAAAAACCAGGGCGCGCAGCCGGTTGTCGCCCATGTCTGTCGGGGCCGGAATGCGTTTCACGACGGCTTCCAGGATGTCCTCAATTCCGATGCCGGACTTTGCGCTGGCCAGAATGGCTTCATCCGCCGGGATGGCCAGGATCTCCTCCAATTGCTGTTTCACCACCGGAATATTGGCATTGGGCAGGTCGATTTTGTTGATGATGGGGATGATCGTCAGCTTCTGTTTCATCGCCAGATGGACATTGGCCACAGTCTGCGCCTCCACACCCTGGGCTGCGTCCACGATGAGCAGCGCGCCCTCGCAGGCGGAAAGGCTGCGTGAAACTTCGTAGGCAAAATCGACGTGTCCGGGTGTGTCGATCAGATTGAGGCGGTACTCCTGCCCGTCTTTTGCGGTGTATTGCATCGTGACCGGGTGGGCTTTGATCGTGATCCCACGCTCGCGCTCCAGATCCATGGAATCGAGCAACTGGTCCTGCATTTCGCGAACGGCGACCGTGCCCGTCGATTGCAGCAAGCGGTCTGACAACGTGGTTTTTCCGTGGTCGATATGGGCGATGATGCAAAAATTGCGCGTGAACTGGATGGACATACGTTTTTAAAAAAGACCGGCAGTTTTTAACCTGCAGAGGTCACCTCGGTGGCCTTGCGGCGTAAATTTGCGATAGCCTCGCCCATGTCCTTCTTTCCAAAAAGTGAAGTGCCCGCCACGAGCACATTGGCTCCGGCGGTCACCGCCGGACCGGCTGTGATTTCGCCGACTCCTCCATCCACTTCGATATCAACATTCAATTGGTGTTCCTGGATGAACTTGCGGGCTTCGCGGACTTTTTCGAGGACCTCGATGATAAACGCCTGCCCTCCGAAGCCGGGGTTGACTGTCATGCAGAGCAGCAAATCCACATGGGGCAGCAGCGGATAAACGTTTTCGATCAAGGTGAGCGGGTTGATGGCCAGTCCGGCGCGGCATCCCATGTCGCGGATCATTCGCAGCGTACGCGGCACGTTGTGATGGGCTTCCAGGTGGACGGTCAGGATGTCGGCCCCGTTTTCAATATAGTCACGCGCATAGCGGTCGGGCTGCTCGATCATGAGATGCACGTCCAGCGTGATCTCGTCCACCTCGCGCCGCAGCATTCGAAGCAGATCGACTCCAAAAGAGATGTTAGGCACAAAATGGCCGTCCATGATATCGACATGCAGCCAGTCGCCTCCGCCCGCCACCGCGCGACGCGCCTCCTCGCCCATGCAGGCCAGGTTTGCGGCCAAAATGGACGGGGCGATCACCAGTGGGCGCACCTCGCTCATGCAATTACAGTCCCCTGCCCTTTTGGATCAGTTCGATTTCGTAGCCTTCCGGGGCATCGATAAAGGCAATGATGCTGCCGGAACCGGTGGCCGTCGGCCCGTCCGAAAGTTTATATCCCTTGGATGCGGCGTGTGCGGCAAAAGCTTCCATGTCCTCGACCTCGAACGCCAGATGTGTCAGGTCGGGCTGTACCTGGACAGGGCCGCTGGCGGGGAAACTGCAAATTTCAATTTCCTCGTCCCCGGCAGGGGCCTTGAAAAAAACCAGTTCCGATCCGCGCGGGGATTTGTGGCGCCGGACTTCCTTGAGGCCGAGCACTTCCCGGTAGAAGAACACGGTTTTCTCCAGATCATTGACCCGGTAGCGGGTGTGCAAAAGGCGGGTGATATTGGCCATGATACGACAATCTAGTTATCCGAGGCGGACATGGAAGCTTTCATTTGCGCCCAAGCAGCCCGGAATTGTACAATTAAAGCGATTCTTATTCCTCGTCAACCCGGCGCACCATCAAGTCCTGAAAGCCCTCGGCCGGAGTTTTCCCCTCGTATAGAACCTTATACAATTCCCGAACGACCGGCGCCTTGATCTTTTCAGATTCCACCAGCTCAAAGACCGCCCTTGTGGTTGGTACGCCCTCGGCAGTCCCTCCCATGTGGCTCAGGATTTCCTGCAATTCACGCCCGCGCCCCAAGGCTTCACCCACCTGGTGATTCCGGCTGGCCCCGCTGTACGCGGTGAGAAAAAGGTCGCCCATTCCGCTCAACCCATAAAGCGTTTCCATGCGCGCGCCATGCAACGCGGCAATCCGGACCATTTCGACGAGGCTGCGCGTCATCAGTCCGGCCAGGCCGTTTTCCCCAAGTCCCAGTCCGTAACAAATTCCACCGGCCAGGGCGTAAACATTTTTCAACGCGCCACCCAGTTCCACGCCAACCACATCCGTGCTGCGGTAGGTTCTGAACATTTTTTGATGTACGATCTGCTGCATCGCCTTTGCAAGTTCTTCGTCATCGCAGGCCAGAACAACGGCCGTGGGAGCCTGGATTTGCACCTCCGACGCCAGGCTGGGGCCGGAAATGGCGCCAACGCGGTTTTCCTTCCAGACTTCACGGATGATTTCGGTCACCCGCAAATGTGTCGTGACTTCAATACCTTTGATCAGGCTGAACACGGGCGCTTGTGGCGCCGGCAGCGTTTTCATGCGTTCCCGGGCAGACTGGCATGGAATGGCCATGATTACGTAATCTCCCGCCGTGCCATCGGGCCACGCCGTGTCATAACGATGCACATAGCGGACCTCATGGCTGTTCCGTTGCAGGATTTTTCCAAATGCGCTGCCCCATGCCCCTGCGCCAACAACCGATATTTTCATGCTTTCTTGTCTCCAAATCTGTGTTCAGTTCCCTGCGCAAGGCGGACTATATTGGTGCGGTGCCGCCAAATCCCGAGCGCGAACAAAATAATTCCAAGGCCCAGATATTCAGGTTTTTCCCTATAAAAAAACCAGGTTGCGATAGGTACGGAAAGCGAGGCCATCATCGATGCCACGGACACATAGCGTGTTGCATAGAAAAACAGCAGCCAGGTCAGGAAGCATGTGAGAAAGACCCAGGGCATCAAGGCCATCAAAAATCCCGCCGAAGAGGTCATCCCCTTGCCCCCCTTGAAGCCGAGGTAGGGGCAATAATTATGCCCCAGCACCACCAGCACACCGCAGAGAATCAACAGGCTTTCATTTGAAAGCGGCGGCGCATGGATCCAATTCCGATACAGCAGGTACCGGAGCGCCAAGACCGGCAGGAAGGCTTTTAAAAAATCGAGGGCGAACACGGTGTAGCCCCAGCCTCGCCCCATGACCCGGAGGACGTTTGTGGCACCGATGTTGCCGCTGCCCTCATCCCGGATGTCGAGCCCCTTGAGCTTGCCTGCGAAAAAGCCAAACGGCAGCCCCCCGATCAGGAAACAGGCAAGAGCCATTGAAATGACCGTAAAACTCCCCGCCGGAAACAAAGCGAGGCAGAATAAGTGATGAATGCTGGGCATAATGCAAATGAAGCCGCAATTAAGAGTGCGATTTCCCGATGACGCAAGCACATTTCGATGTGATTTATTCCAAAAAAGCCTTGGCTGAATTTCAGAAATCAATTTAACTTGTTCTTTATGTCCGAATCGCCTGCCGACCAGTTGACGGGGTCTCAACTCGAAACTTTTCAAAAAGCCAAAGAAGCTTCCAATCGCAATAATCCCGCGTACGCCATCACCCTTTTGCGCCAGATCGTGGATGAGACCCCGGGCCATTTGGAATCCCGCCGCCTCCTGCGTGCCAATGAGATGATGAAGGTCAAGTCCGCTTCCGCGCTGGACAAATTAAAAATACAGCCGCTCATTCTGCGCGGCAGGGGCGCCCTGAGTAAATCCCCAAAGGAAGCCATGAACCTGGCCGAAGACGCGCTGGAGAATGATCCTCGCAGCGATCAGGGCAACCAGCTCCTTTCCGATGCGGCGCTGGCCTTGAATCTCTTGGACGTGGCCATTCTGGCGTTGGAAACATTGCGTGAAGCCAAGCCGTCCAACCTTGATAATTTAAAGGCCTTGGGAAAATTGTACCTGGATCGGAAATTGCCCGAAAAGGCCCAGGCTGTTTTTGACGCCGCCCTCAAGATCAAACCAAACGATGGCGAGGCCCTCAAGGGAATGAAAGATGCCAGCGCCGTGCACGCTTCCCAGCAGGGCTCATGGGAGGAAAATCTCGATTATCGTGCTTCACTTAAGGACGAAAAGCAATCAGCCGAACTTGAGCAGGAAAGCAGGGTCGTCAAGTCTTCGGAGGCCATCGACCAGCAATTGGAGAAACTGCTGGAGCTCTATGGCCAGAATAACAACAACTTGAGCGTCGTCATCAAGATTGCCAGCCTTTACGAGCGCAAGGAAGATTTGATCTCGGCAACGAATTTTTTGAATTGGGCCAGCCACCTGACCAATCAAGGCGATCCTGAAATCGAAAAGCGCCTCGATAAAATAAAGACCCGCCAGCAGGAGGAATCCATGGCGGCCAAGCGCCATGCGATCGAAGCCGCCCCGGCGGACCAGCAACCCGCCCTGCTGGAAGAACTCAAGGCGCTGGAAGCGCAATTTGCCGATTATCGACTACAGAGCGCCAAAGAAAGCGTGGCACGGTATCCGAACGACAACATGCTGCGTTACGAACTCGGAAAAGCGCTGGCAGAAGCCGGGCAATACAAGGAGGCCATTCCCGAGTTGCAACAGGCCGTCAAGCACCCCAACGTGCGCTATCAGGCCTTTAACATGCTGGGATTCGTATTTTGGAAACGCAACATGCTGGACTTCGCCGTCAAACAATTTCAGACCGCAGAGTCCGAGATGCTGGTCATGGACGACCTGAAAAAGGAAATCATTTACAACTTGGGCTGCGTTTATGATGAGGCCGGGAAGAAAGATCTGGGGTTGGAGCAGTTCAAAAAAATCTACGAAGTCGATTCCCAGTACCGGGATGTCGCACAGCGGGTGGAATCGTCCTACGGCCATTGAGCCGCTCTCCATCTTAAAAGCTGCGACCCACTCAGATCCATTTACCTGTGGAATGAGTTCCACAGGGCTCCTGAATAACGCCATATTTCATATTTGTAAGTCCTTCCATATTAAGGATTGATATCATAAGCCTTTTATGTTTATGTGAATGCATATCTCATGAAAAAGGAACGCATCATTCGGAAGTATTTTTCTACAATTGGCCGGCGCGGTGGCTTGCGCAGTCGGCGCGTGCTCAAACCTGAAGACGCGCGCCGCATGGTCCGTTTTCGCGAAGCGAAAAAAGCCTACCGCCAATTTTATGCCCGTTGTTTTTGGTCCTGGCCGCAAAATCAAAAAATCAACTCTGAAGAAACCATACTGGAAATCATCTGCGGCTTGCGGGAAAATGGCGGGCGTGAAGGCTGGGACCAGGCAAACACAATCGAAAAATGCCGCTAACCGAATTCCAAAAACAGACGCTTATCCTGCTGGCTGCCAACCGCTCCCCTGACAGCTATGTGGCTGGAGGAGTCGCCCTGCATGCGTCCCGCCCGGAAGGCCGCTACAGCCGGGATGCCGATATATTTCACGATGCGGAGGAAAGCGTCATCCTCTGCAGCCGTCTCGACGAACAAGCCCTTGCCAAAAACGGTTACTCAATTGAATGGCTGTTGCAGGAACCCGCTTTCCGCCGCGCACTTGTTAGCAAAGGCGGCGAATCACTGCGGATGGATTGGGCACATGATTCGGCCTGCCGTTTCTTTCCCGTGGAAGCCGATCCAATTCTCGGCTGGCGGTTGCACCCTGCCGATCTGGCCACAAATAAGGCACTGGCATTGGCGTCACGGAGCAAGACGCGCGATTTATTTGACATTGTCATGCTCGACAAATCTTACCTGCGGCTCGAGGCAATTATCTGGGCCTCCTGCGGAAAGGACGAAGGATTCAACCCGGTGATGATGCTGGAAATGATGGCCCGGCATGCCCGAATCCATGGGCCCGAACTTGAGGCATTGACAACCCCTCCTGCAGACCCTGTCCAACTGAAAAGCGACTGGTTGAATATTCTTGAACGCGCAAGAAGCGAGCTTCTCAAGGTTGCTTCCGAAAATTACGGATTTCTTTTGCTGGACGCGACGGGCCAGCCGCGCTGGCCTGAAAATTGGAGCCAAGTCGTTCGGCACTATCCAACAGTGGGCGGCGCATGGCCTGCCGTTTCCAAATAGCAAGTCCCTATAAGAGAAGGGCGCCTGGTTTCCCAAGCGCCCTTCATTCAACTGAGGCGATAAGCCGAATTCTGTCCGCCGGTTTTCACCGGCGTGATGATCATTTATCTTGCCCCGCCTTGCGGCTGGACATCCGGCTTTTGCCGGATGCGGCCTACCCGGAAGCTCCCCGCCTTGCGGCGGAAACGACTGGCCGCCATGCTTCCTGTTCGGCCTTGCACCATCCGGGGTTTATCGTGCCTCCTCGATTACTCTCGGAGCGGTGGGCTCTTACCCCGCCGTTTCACCCTTGTCACGCCTCTGCCTTTCGGCTCGGGCGGACGGTTTGTTTTCTGTGACACTGTCCGTCATCCCCGGTTTTCACCAAGGATGCCCGCGAATTCTTCGCGGCGGATTGCCATGTGGTGTTCGGACTTTCCTCCCGCAAAAGCAGTACACTTCAGCGGGCGATCATCTGCCTCAAGAAACAGTCTGCCTGTTTGCGCGGAAAAAAAAAGCCAATTCGATTGGGAAATATCAGGACACGTCACCGATGAGTTTGTGAAACTCTTCCTCTGTAAGAATCCTGAGCCCGATTTCCTTCGCTTTTTCAAGCTTCGAACCCGCATCACTTCCGCACAACAGATAATCGGTGTTCTTGGTGACCGCGCCCGTCACTTTTCCGCCGGACTCCCCGATTTTAGCGGCAAAGACCTCGCGCGGCTTGGAGAGGGTCCCGGTGATCACAAAAACCTTTCCGTCCAGCGCGCCACCCCCGCCATGTGCCGGCCCTGATGGCAGGGATGGCGTGATGTGCAAGCGCTTCATTTCGGATAATGCCAATCGACCCCTCTCCGAATCAAAAAAGTCCAACAGGCTTTTTGCGGCAACAGGGCCAATCACTGTGAGAATTTTTTCCTGCCCGCCCTTCTTTCCAAAGCCGCTTTCCAGCAGTTCAGATTCCAGTTGCTGAATCTGACTCACAACGAGTTCATGCTGTCCGTCCCGCGCGGGTTTGTCTGTCAGAGCAAGCTGCTGCTGGCTGTTTCTGCCTCTGGGATTGGTCCGTTTCGCCTCTTCCCGCAATTCGTCCAGTTTGCAGGTTTTCCTCAACAATTCAGAGGAAGCCAGCTCGGAAACACTCTTGTGAAATCGCGCCAGCTCCCGGGCCGTTGCGTCCCCGATTTCCGGTATCGCGAGGGCAAATATCCATTTTGAAAGAGGCTTATGCTTTGATGCCTCCAGCGCATCGATAAGCTTACGGGCGTTTTTGGATCCGAACACCCTCGGTTCCTGTGCCGTGCCCAAATTCAATCCTGACAACTTGTCGATGTTCAGCCCGTAAAGATCCCAGGGTTCGCTGACCCAGCCGGACTCCACCAGTTTGTCCGCAACCGCCCCTCCGAGATTTTCGATGTCCAGCGCCGCACGTTGCGCGAAATGCTCCAGTCGTCGCGTCTTCTGCGCGGAGCAATCCAGGTTTTCGCAACGCCAGGCGACAAATTGTTCGTCCCGGCGGATGGGGCCGCCACAAACGGGGCATTTCCCGCCCAAAAATGCCGACAGATCGAAGGGTTTCGTTTCCTTTGGCCTTTTGCCAGTTACAACCCTGATTACCGCGGGGATTACTTCTCCTGCCTTTTCAATCACCACCGTGTCCCCGACACGTATATCTTTTGCCTTGATTTCGTCTTCGTTGTGCAAGGTCGCCCTGGAAATGGTGCTGCCGGCAAGCAGGACGGGCTCAAGCTCGGCGACCGGCGTTAAAACACCGGTACGCCCCACCTGTATCGTGATGGCCTTTAAAGCAGTTTCAGCCTGGTCGGGGGCAAATTTGTAGGCGACAGCCCAGGGCGGCGATTTTTTCAGAATCCGTTCCGAGCTCTTTTCCAACTTGTCGCGCAAGGCGAATTCATTGACTTTAATGACAGCGCCATCGGTTGGGTAGGCGAAGTTTTTGCGCAACTCATCGATTTTTGTCACAGCATCCAGCACTTCCCGTCCGGATTTGCAAACCGCATGCCACTCCGGTGTTGGGAAACCCATGCTTTTCAAGAATTTCAGGGCTTCCGCCTGGCTGGCCAGTTCAACACCGTTCAGTTCCCCTGTTCCATAGAGAACAATCGACAGAGGTCGTTTCGCCACCTCCCGTGAGTCCAGCATCTTCAATGTGCCGGCTGCGGCGTTGCGGGCATTGGCAAAGAGCGCCTGTCCGGCAACTGTCCTGGCTTCGTTCATCCGCGCAAAAGCCGCATGCGTCATGAACACCTCGCCCCTGACTTCAAGCACCTTTGCTTTCCCGCTGATGTGAATCGGGATTTGTCTCAAGGTCCTCAGATTGTCCGTGATATCGTCCCCTGTCTCGCCATCTCCCCGTGTGGCGCCCTGCACAAAAGCTCCTTCTTCATAACGCAGGGTCACCGCGACGCCGTCAATTTTGGGTTCCACGACAAATGAAATTTCTTCGCCCGGCAGTGATTTTTCGATCCGGGTGATGAAGGCCCTGACTTCATCCGTCGAGTATGTGTTATCGAGGCTTTGCATCCTCCGCTGGTGGCGGACTTGCTTGAATTCCTCCAGCGGTTTACCGCCCACTTTTTGCGTCGGGGAATCCGGAAGCGCCGCCTCGGGATATTTTCCCTCGAAGTCTTTCAATTCCCGGTAAAGGCCGTCATATTCAAAATCGGAAATCCTGGGGCTGGCCAGCGTGTAATAGGCAATGTCATGGCTGCGAACTTCCTCCACGAGGCGGTGGTAGTGCTTCAGCTCGTCGGGTTTGGGAATCGCCTTCATGGCCTTTCGCGATGCGGAATCATCCGCCTATGAGTCCGGTGAGGTCAAATAACACAGGCATTTTGCATTCAAGGCAGCATGCCCCTGGACAGCACAACATCGGGGTCATGGGCTTCCGACAGTAAAAACACATGGGCCTTGAAAACGGGTTCCTGGGCTTTGAAAGCGCTTTCAATAAGCCCGGCATCGGTGGGTGTAAAGGTTTGACACAGAACCAGTTTTTTTGAGTCCTGGCCAATCCAGAGTGAATAGGAGTGTCCGTTGACGGGGACGTTCTCGACATGGATAAATCCGCCCTGCAACACCTTGTCCCAGACCAGCTTGCCATTGGTTTTGCCTTCGGTCCCAACGGGGCCCAAAATGACCACATCGCCTTCCACCTGCCCCAGCATTTTTTTGAGCAGTGTGTTTTCGGCCTTTAACGCAAGGTAATCCGGTCCATAGGCGGGGCTTGCAACCTGCGATGAGAACACGCTGTGCTTTTGGCCCTTCATATAGAAATATCCTGCAAGCAGCGCTCCAATCACCAGAAGAACCGCGACAATTTTGATGTTATTTATTCCCATTGCCATACGAGACGACCTTTCAGTTCAATCAATTTCCATAGACACGGCCCCAGTGGACATCGAGCCTGTTTTTCAAATACAAACTCAGTGCCTTGACCAGGCACTTCGCTTCCGCTGTCTTGCCGCGTTTTGAGATGGAGTGCAGGGGCTCGTCAGGTTTTGCCTGGAAGGCTTCCTGCCAGATGATCGGCCCCTGGTCGAGATCCGGCGTCACGAAATGGGCCGTCACTCCCACAATCCGTACGCCTTTTTCATAGGCCTGGCGGTAGGCGGAGGCGCCCGGGAAAGCCGGCAAGAGCGAGGGATGGATGTTGATGATCTTGTTCTTCCAGCGCCATACAAAGTCGGGTGAAAGGATCTTCATGAACCGCGCCAGCACGATGAAATCGATTTTTTCCTTTTCAAGAATCTGCAGCGTCCTGTGTTCGGCCTGGATTCTTTCAGTGTAATCCACCCGGTAAAACGGCAGGCCGTATTCCCGGGCCACG
>JAQTNW010000023.1 GCA_028713655.1 Candidatus Methylacidiphilales bacterium
AAGCTGGAAGAATAGGATCTGTCATGTGTGATGCACCAGACCATCCATGCTATATCGACAAGCCCCACAATAATCAAAACGATGCCAACACGGCGCAAAATGGGCAGATGCTCTTTCATAAATGACTCCACTGTAGTTTGCAAAAGCCGTAATATGCAATCCATCCCTGCGCTCTCCCGAACCGCTGCCATTTGATTCTTTGCGCCTTGGCGGCTTTGCGTTAACATGATTCTTTTGCATGAAGGATCTTAAACGTGTTTTTGGCTATTGCCGCCGCTATCCGATTTTTGCGATCAGCACGCTGGTTTGTGCCGTTTTCTCCACAGGTTTCGCCATTCTGTATCCGAAACTGACCGGATCGATCATCAATGACGCGCTGACGGGCAACCGGTCCGACCGCCTCATCTGGATGGTTTTGGCTGTGCTGGCTTCGTTTTTCCTGCGCGACCTCTTGAATGCGTTTCGCATTATTCTGAACAACACCTTTGAACAGAACGTCATTTTCGATTTGCGCAGCGATCTCTACGCCCATCTCCAACGCCTGCCGCTCGGCTGGTTCGACAACCAGGCCACAGGCGATCTCCTCACCCGGGTGAGCGAGGACGTCACCAACATGGAACGGGTCCTGATCGATGGCATCGAGCAGGGGTCGGTGGCCATCCTGCAAATCGTGGGCGTGGGTGCGTGGCTGTTTTCGATCAATTCCAGACTGGCCTGGCTCGTCATGCTTCCCATGCCGTTTCTGGCTGCGGGAGCCTTGATATTCACGAGGGCCTCGCATCAACGGCATCGCGCCATCCGCCGCGCCACTTCGGCCTTGAATGCCCTCCTGATGGACAACCTGCAGGGAGTGCTGCAAATCAAGTCGTTTGGCCGCGAACAAACCGAGCATGTTCACTTTCGCCAAAAGGCCAATGCGGTGCGGGAAGCCTCGTTGAACTTGATGCGGACCTGGGCCTGCTATTCGCCATCCATGACTTTTCTCTCGGCCACCGGGATTGTTCTGGTGCTTTATTTCGGTGGGCTGGATGTGCTTCATGGCCGGCCCGGGTTCAGGGTCGGCGACCTGATGGCCTTTTTGTTGTATGTGCGGATGTTCCATGAACCGATCGAAAAATTGCACCAGCTCAACCAGCTTTTCCAGGGCGGCCGGGCCGCGGCCGAACGCGTGTTTAAAATTTTGGACACAGCGGTTGAACCCGAGCCTCTTTCGCCGACTCGCCTGCCGGAGCTGCACGGCAGCGCCCGCCGGGTTGAAATTCAGAATGCCGGTTTCGAATATGAGTCCAGCCGAACTGTACTTCATGATATCAACCTGACTGCCGAGGCCGGGCAAACCATCGCTCTGGTCGGGCCGACCGGGGCCGGCAAAACCAGCCTGGTCAGTTTGATCCCGCGCTTTTACCGGGTCAAATCAGGGTCGGTGCGGATCGACGGGGTTCCTGTGCAAGATCTGCTCCTGGAAGATTTGCGGAATCAGATCGGCGTGGTGACGCAGGAGGCTTTTCTTTTCAACACCACGGTCCGGGAGAATTTGTTGTTAGGCAAACCGGAGGCTACGGATGCCGAAATCTGGTCGTCCCTGGAAGCGGCCAATGCGGCCGGCTTTGTGCGGAATTTGCCCAAGACATTGGAAACCAATGTGGGCGAAAACGGGGTCAAACTCAGTGTTGGCGAAAAGCAGCGGCTCTCGATTGCCCGCGCGCTGTTGAAAGACCCCCCGATTTTGATTTTGGATGAAGCCACGGCCAGTGTCGATACGGCCACGGAACGGCTCATCCAGGAAGCTCTCGAACGGCTCCTGCAAAACCGCACTTCCTTTGTGATCGCGCACCGCTTGTCCACGGTGCGGCGCGCCGATTTGATTTGTGTCCTGAAAGAGGGCCGGATTATTGAACGCGGCGGTCACGAAGAATTGCTGGCTTTGGACGGGCTTTATGCGCGCTTGTGCCGGGAGCAAAGCGTGGGTGAAACCATTGAAGAAACGTTTGAACATTTGGTCCGGTAGGAGAATGTAATTGATATGATAATCGCGGATGCCATGACCCTTTCGGATTGGAAGCTTGGGGACTTTCATTACTGGGCGAAGCTGGCCACGGACGTGAGTGTGATCGGCCTGCTCACGGGTTTGTCGCTTGTGCTGGTCGAACACCTGGCGACCCGCCTCGCCAACTCCACCCGTGTTTCGCGGCTGGCGTTGAGGCCCCTGCTGATTTTGGCGCGCGTGGCGGTCCTGACCCTATTTTTGGCAATCCTGCTGAACCGCCTGTTCGAGTTGGATTTTGTCGTCGTTCTGAGCAGTGTCCTCGCGTTGATCGGCGTCGCCTTCGTCGCATTTTGGAGTGTGTTGAGCAGCGTGACCTGCACCTTCCTGTTGATTTTATTCCGCCCGTTCAAAATGGGGGACCATGTGGAAATCAAGGGTGAGGGTGCGGAAGGCGAGGTGTGCGATTTGAATCTTTTGTTCACCACATTGCGCGCGGCGGATGACCGGTTGATTCAGGTGCCTAACAACCTCTTTTTCCAAAAAGTCATCGTCCGCCGCAAAGGAACTGCCGGGAAGTCGCTGGAAGAGCAACTGGCCTCGGGCGGAGAAGGCAAGTAGAGCGTCCCATTCATACCCAGCGGACGGAAGAACCCAACCTTTTTGTGGTTGATTATCATTCATTATAGGGTTGTTTGTCACGTTGCCTGGGTTGGCAGATTTGACACCAGTCACAGCACTGCTAGGCTTTGATCTCTCTTCCTACGGTGAAGATTTTGACTATTTAATACTAGTCGCAACATTCTCGTAGCAAGATACTTGCAAATGTTCACGTATCCCAAAATTTATGATGTCGTGGTGGCCGGCGCGGGTCATGCCGGCTGCGAGGCGGCTTTGGCTGCGTCGCGCATGGGCTGTAAGACCCTGCTGCTGACCATGAACTTGGATACGATTGCGCAGATGAGTTGCAACCCGGCGATAGGCGGTTTGGCGAAGGGTCACTTGGTTCGCGAGATTGATGCGCTGGGGGGTGAGATGGGAATGAATACCGACGCGACGGGAATTCAGTTCCGGATGTTGAATATGAAAAAGGGGGCAAGCGTGCGTGCGCCGCGGGCGCAATGCGACAAGAAGGCGTATCAATTTCGGATGAAAGCCATTTTGGAACGCACCCCGAATTTGGACCTCAAGCAAGGCAACATTGCGGACTTGGAAGTTGAAGGGGATTGTGTTGTGGCGGTGGCTACGAGTTTGGGTGTGAAATATCGGACCAGCTCGGTGGTGATCACCACGGGGACCTTTTTGAAGGCGCTGTTGCATGTGGGGTTGAGGAATGCAGTGGGGGGCCGCATGGGCGATGGGGTCAGCAATTTTTCGGATACATTGAGAAGCTTGGGATTTGAAGTACAGCGATTGAAGACCGGAACGCCGCCCAGGTTGAATGGGCGGACCATCGATTTTTCAAAATGCCAGAGCCAGGAGGGCGACGTTCCGCCGCCGAGGTTTAGTTATGTGGCGGATACAATAGAGAAGGCGAAGGACGATATTTTTACGCTGAACTGCTGGAAGCCTGAAATGTTCCACGTGGAACAACTGCCCTGTTGGATCACCCACACGAACCTCAAAACCGCCGAAATCATCCGGGCCAATCTCGACAAGTCCCCTCTTTACTGCGGCATCATCCAAGGCATTGGACCCCGCTATTGCCCTTCCCTCGAAGACAAAATCGTGCGGTTTGCCGACAAGGAGCGGCACCAGATTTTCCTGGAGCCGGAAGGTCGGCACACGGACGAATATTACGTCAACGGTTGTTCCACCAGCCTCCCCATCGAAACCCAATATGACTTCATCCGTTCCATTGCCGGTCTCGAAGAGGTCGAGATCATGCGGGCGGGCTATGCGGTCGAATACGATTTCTGTCCGCCCACCCAACTCCAGTCCACCCTTGAAACCAAGAAAATCGAAGGGCTCTATTTTGCCGGTCAAATCAACGGGACTTCGGGTTACGAAGAGGCCGCCGCTCAGGGGCTGATGGCGGGGATCAATGCCGCGCTCAAAGTCCAACACAAGGCCCCCTTTATCCTGGGCCGACATGAAGCTTACATCGGCGTGCTGGTCGATGATTTGGTGACCAAAGGCACAAAGGAACCGTACCGCATGTTCACCTCGCGCGCGGAATATCGTCTTTTATTGCGACAGGACAATGCGGATCTTCGCCTGACCCAGCATGGCGCCCAATTGGGCCTGGCCTCAAGTGTGCGTGTTGCGCGGATCAGGGAAAAGCAATCGCGAATTGAAGAAGTCAAACAGCGGCTCAGTCAAATTCGGGTCGATGGCATCCTGCTTCAAGACTGGCTGCGACGGCCGGATTTCATGTGGTCCAACTTGCCCGAGGAATTTCAATCCACCGACAGCGAGGTTGCCGATCAAGTGGAGACAGACCTCAAATATTCCGGCTATGTGGCCCGGGAGCTGGGTCAAATTGAAAAGGCCAGGGAAATGGAAGAAACACTCATTCCCGAGTGGGTGGATTTCAACGAAATCAAGGGGCTGAAAACCGAGGCCCGGATCAAATTGAATGAAATTCGGCCACGTTCCTTCGGCCAGGCGTCACGCATATCCGGGATCAATCCGGCGGATGTCGCGATTCTGTCGATTTGGGTGAAGCGTGGAAAGAGCGCCAGCGGTAAAGCCGCCTCAAAATAAGGCGGTTTTACTTTTAGACCGGATTTCACCCCATTTTGTCCGATCTCTCAGCAAGATATACTACCCGGTTTTTTAGAAGCGTGAGAAAGATCCGGGCTAATTCAAATGCATGGGCTCGGCTTTGATTGCCGAATAAAGAATCGCCTGCTCGCCGTATTCGATCCAGGGGCCATAGGGCACTTCGTCGTTATCGACAAAGCGCCAGGTGGTTTTGTTCATGCCGCTAAGACCAAGATAGTCGCGCACAGCCGGTGAAACATCCAATCCCGCTTTGGTGTAGGTCGTGGGCCGTTCGTCGCCAAAAACATATTTTGCATGGTCGGTACGGAAGGGGCCGACATCTTCCCATTGGGCAAAGCAAGTCTTGCCATTGAATTGAATCATGAGCCAATGGCCCCGGCATTGGGACACATAAGGGTCGCGCTGATGGGCCTTGGCATTCCACCACGGGATATATTTGGCTGCCAATTCCGGATATTTGACATCGTTGAAGGGCAGGGCGACGTAAAAGGGATTGCGGGTGGGGGCAAATTTTTTGGGCAAGGAAACCGTTCCGGCTGAGGAAAAGCTCACGCGTTTTTCGGGGTGATCGACACCGCCAAAACTGCGGGTCCAAGTGTCGTCCCAGGCGCTGGCATAGCTCGTGGTATCATTGTATCCGGTGGAGCCTTCCCCAACCCAGAAGCCGGTGGTGACAATATCATGCTTGGGGAGATAGTTCGAATGAAGCGTTATATCGACGGTGCGGATGAAGGAAGCAGCAGACGCTTCAATGGCCTGCACTGCGGCCGCCGAAGCGAAAAAACACAAAAGCAGCATAGATATGACCCAACGCATGTAGTAGCTTTCTAACGAAAGTCATCAACGAATTCAAGGCTTTTTATGCTGAATAATATAATAATTTAAATATCCCATTGTTATTTGGTGCGATAGCAATTATGGCATAACCCGCTTTGGGCTGTTAGTTCAATTAATTCCAGGCTAAGGCCCTGACGGAGGGCTACATAGAAGCGGGTTACATCAAGGTAAATTAGTTAATGACAAGCTCTTACCCTCTTGCATAACCTGCTCGTCTCGTATTCCTATGATTTATTCGCTTACTCTGCAGCAAGTCGCCATTGCCTTGGGCTTGATTTATATACTGGCCCATGGTTGGGCGCTCTGGAAACCCGAACAAACCCGGCGCTTTTTGCTGGCCGCACCCAGAAATTACCCCTTGGGCGTCTTATTAATGCTGGCCGCAGGCCTCTGGTTTTGCGGATTGATCTTTTACGCCGATTTGATGGATTTTAAATCGTATCAAAATATTTTTCTGCTTTTCGCAGTGGCGATGACCGCAGCCGTGATTTGGTATGTCCGGGAATTCCTGACCGCGCGCGCTTTGGGTGTTTTGCTCCTGCTGCTTGCCAATGTCCTACTCGATGCCGCCTTCCTGCGGAATGAACCCTCCAAGCTGGTGATTACGGTTCTGGCGTATGTCTATGCGGTTGTGGGTATGTTTTTGGTGGGGTCGCCTTATCATTTGAGGGACTTTCTGGGCTGGCTTTATAAAACAGAAAAATGCGCCCGCTGGGCTGCCTGGGGGGGCGTCGCCTTCGGTGTCGTCCTGCTTGGGCTGGGCCTGTTTGTTTATTGAAAGTCCGAATCCTTGTCATCCGCGGCGGCGCTCTGGGTGATTTTATTGTCACTCTGCCGGCCCTGGCATTGCTGCGTAAGACCTGGCCCGGTGCGCAGATCGAAATTCTAGGCAAACCTTCCATCGCCTGCCTCGCCGTGGGGCGTCATTACGCCGATAATTGTCGTTCGATTGAAGATCCTGCCTTCGCCCCGTTTTATCTACCCGGCGTGGAACTGCCCCCGTCCGAGGCCGCGTACTTCAGCTCCTTTCATCTTGTCGTCAGTTGGCTGTCAGACCCTGAACTTGTGTTTCAACACAATCTTCAGCGTTGCGGTTTGGAGCCGTTGGAGCACGGCATCAGCCCTGCTGAAATCGGACGCAAAACACCCGGCTATTATTTGCGGGGCGACAGCCGGATTGTTGCCAGCCCCGCTGCCGCGCAACTTTGCGCGCCGCTCGCCTTGCTTGGACTTTCCACGAGCGATTACCGGAGCAGGGTTTATCCAAATTCCGAAGATCGGGCGGAGGCTTCCAGATTGCTGCCGGACGATGGGCGCAGGACGGTGGCGATTCATCCCGGCAGCGGCAGCCCGCGCAAAAACTGGCCGTTTGAAAATTGGAAAGAATTGATGGAGCGAATGTCGGAAGAATTGGATGTGCGGCTGGTTTTGACCGGTGGCGAAGCCGAGTCGGAACTTTTGCCGCAGTTGAGCTCCGGACTGAAGGTACCTCACACCGTGATTTACAACCAGACACTGCCGGTTTGCGCGGCGGTGCTGGAGCGCTGCAATTTTTTTCTTGGGCATGACTCGGGGATCAGCCATCTGGCCGCGGCCGTGGGGATTCCGTGTCAGCTTTTGTTTGGGGTGACGGATCCAGATGTCTGGGCGCCGCCGGGAGCGCATGTGAAAATCACCCGATCTGTGAAAGGGATGGAATCCATTTCCGTGGATGAAGTTTTAAATCGTCTCCAAAGAAGATTTTTACAAAGAGATTGCGAAGAACGTGAAGAGTGAAGGTTTAAAACCAGCACAGGTTCTCGCGCAAAGACGCGGAGGCGCAGAGGAAATCCTGAAACTGAACACTGAAAACTAGAAACTTAAACAGAACCACGGATAAACACGGATGGACGCGGATTCTGTAATAAGACTACCTAAGAAGTCACAGCTTAAGCCTTCTTGTACTTGGCTTCGAACAGTTCCTTTTCTGCTGGAATGCGGTGAGATACAGCAACGCCAACACGTCCTGCTCGATCTTGTCCTCGTCGAATTCCATGGGGTTATTCCATCAACGTCGGCTCGCCATTATTCATATTTGACCTGGACCGGTCGGTTCGGTCTTGTATTGAATTTCAGCTTCTCTTGCACAGAACCCTTTAAACCAAAATCCGGAAAGACCGTCGTTGGCCAAATAAAAAATAGCACGATAAGTGTGTCCAGAATGACTCAAGAGTAGGCGATTAAATCCTCCGTAAAAACATCCATCCATGTAAGAAAATGCAATACGTGCCAGACAAGGACGAAAGAGAACCGAAGGTAATGCCTCTGAATGAACTATTGCATACTCTGGAAGCTTAAAAAGTGACCAAATGGCGGTTTTATGGTCAGGAGAATATTCGGCTTTCAGTTCTGCTGGGGCGTAAGCAACCAACAAGTTTATAAAATAGTCAACAGTGGAAATGATAATGAGCTCATTTCCTTCGGCCCAAGTTTTAGTGGGTCGTTCTGTAACAATGGGCAATGTGTAAACTTTCATTTATTGACTGAAAGTATAATAGGTTAGATTCAGTATAACACAATACTACCACGACCCTGAAAACTCGTAAAAACAATAAATCCGCCACTTTTTGTAAGCCAAGAAAACCCCCTTGTCTTCCGCCTTATCAGGGGGATGGATACAGTTTGTGCTAACCAAAATGATATTCCTTTGCGTTCGTGACATCAGTGTTTATCCGTGTCCATCTGTGGTTCTCTTCAAGTTTTAAGTTCGCACCCGGTGAATCCGTCCTTTGGCGGATTTTAAGCAGGAGCTTTTAACTCTGTGCAGTTTCTGAATTCTTAATTCTGACTTCTGAATTCTTCATTTCCTTCACGTTCTCCGCGATCTCTTTGTAAAACGGGTTACCCGGTGCCTGCTCTGGATTCGCATTGATCTCGCCTGAATTCATCAGGAGTTCTAAACTTCCGGCATGAAAATTCTCATCGCAGGCGCGGGCTATGTGGGCAGCGCCTGCGTCAGGCGCATGAAAGAACTGGGGCATGAGGTCCTTTGCTGGGTGCGCAGTCCTGAAAGCAGCGCGCGATTGCGCGAGGCGGGTTTTGATTCGCTGGTGGCGGATCTCGCATCGGCTGAAGCCTGGACAAATCTGAACTTCAAACCCGATGCGGTCTTGTATTGTCCCTCAACCCGCGGTGGCGGAGTGGAGGAATACCGGAGCCTGCATCACGACGGCCTGGCTCTTGCAGTCTGGAATTTGCCGCCGCCAACCCGATTTATTTATATTTCGTCCAGTTCGGTCTATGGGCAATCGGACGCATCCTGGGTGGATGAAAGTTCCGAAACAAACCCGCCGAGCGAATCGGGAAAAATTCTGGTTGAAGCGGAAAAAATGGTTGTGCAGGCGGGAGGCGCCGTGCTGCGGCTTGCCGGGATCTACGGCCCGGGCCGCACGGTGTTGCTGGAAAAATTTCTGGAGGGAAAGGCAGTGATGTCGGCGGATCCCAAGCGATTCCTGAACCTGATCCATTTGGAAGATATTGTCACGGCTTTTGAAATGCTCCTGAGCAAAGCTGGAGTTGCGGGAGAAATTTATAACGGGGTGGACGACAACCCCTCGACCTATTCCGAGATTTATAACTGGCTTTCGGAGAAATTCAAAAAGCCCGCGCCGACTTTCGCGCCATTGCGGGCTGCGGGTGCCGGGAAGAAAAGGGGAATCACAAATAAACGTGTCAGCAACGCCAAGCTGCGCGCGTTGGGCTGGCAGCCCCGGTATCCAAGTTTTCGCGAGGGATATGCCCGCTTGCTAAAAACCTAACAAAGTCTGGTTTTAAAAAATAAACACGTCGCCGGAAGCCGTTCCGGCCGCAAGCAGTTTGTCGTCGGGCGACCAGCGGACTGCGCTGATTTCCTCCTTGCCCATGTAAACAGCCAGCGGCTCCTCATTCCCGTCCCCGTTCCACAGCGCCAGTTTCCCATCCTTGCCGCCGGCGGCAAAGAGATGGCCGTGGTGTTGGAATCTGATTACAGTTACCGGCTCGCTATGTAATCCGAACATGGCCGGTTGGCGTCCGCTCGGACCTGCGCCGGAACAATCCCAGAGGAGCACATCGATCCCGTTGCTGGTTGCCATCCATTGCCCGTCGGCACTCCAATCGATCGAACGGATTTTCGATTGATAGCCCGGCATGTGGAAGTGCATTCCGCTTGCGGCGTCCCAGATATGCACCGCGTTTTCCTGGCTGCCGCCGCATACCCAGCGCCCGTCGGGGCTCCAACGGCAATTCCAGATCGCCCCCTTCCATTCAAAGGCCTTGAGCATTTCGGCAGTTTGCCCGTTCCAGGTGCAGAGGCCGCCGTAAGCCGCCGTCACGATTATTGGATCGCCTGGATGCCAGCATAGATCCGCAATCGAACTGCCGAGGGGTTCTCCCTTGGCAACCGCTTCGCCCCTGGCATCCAGAAGATGCAATTCCTTGCCCTGCGCGAAGGCCAGGACGGGTTCGTTGTTGTTCTCCGGACCCGCCGATACCGGGCTCCAGGCCAGACGTTCAATCCACGCGCGACCGGATTGATAGCTCCAAATCGGCCCGGCTTCCGATGGGTTCCAGGCCCGAACCATGCCGTCCTGGCCGGCTGTGGCCAGTGGGCCTCCGTTGGGATGCCATGACAGCGCTCCCATGCCTGCAGTGTGGGCGCTAAAAGCTTTTACCGGGGCGTTGGGTTGTCGTGGGATCAGGCTCACCTGTCCGTCGGCTGTGGCTGCCGCGAGCCAGGCGCCGTCGGGCGACCATTCCAGCGACACGATGAAGTCGCTCAGTTGCGTCTGCCATGCGGGGGGCAGGCGTTTGGTATGAACAGAAGTTTGGGTATCAGGCATGATGGAATCAGGCCAGGCAGCCTTGAAATCCCTTGTTGAGTTCCTCGCGATCCAGATTGCGCCCAATGAAAATCAGGCTGCTTTTCCGGGCCTTGCCTCTTGAGTCCGTTTCGGGCTTTGCATCCAGCATCATGTGAACCCCCTGAAAAACAAGCCGGTTCGGCTGGCCCTTGATGCAAAAAATGCCCTTCATCCGGAAAATGTCCCGCCCTTTGCTTGCCAACAACACGCGGATCCACTCGTTCAGCCTTTCGCCGTGTACTTCCCCTTCATGCTCAATCCCCACCGACTGGATGCTTTCGTCGTGTTCATGATCGTGGTGATGTTCCTCTTCTTTTTCATCGTCGTGATGATGCGTGCAGTCGGGTCCGCATTCGTGTTCTGAATGGTCATGGTGCTGCTCCTCCTCCAAAAAATCGGGTTCGATCTCCATGATGCGGTCCAAATCAAAAGCCCCAACATCAAGAACATACGACAAATCAATCGCGGCATTTTCTGTCCGGTATATTTTCGACAGCTTGTTGATCGAATGAATGCGCTTTTCAAGAGCGTCCGCTTCGGCTGCGTCAACCAGATCCATCTTGTTCAGCAGAATGATATCGGCAAAGGCGATCTGCTCCTTCACTTCGCGGCTGTCATCGATGTGCTGCAAAACATGTTTGGCATCCACCAGCGTGACAACCGAATCCACGAGCAAGGCCTGCTTTAGATCTTCATCGACAAAAAAAGTCTGGATGACCGGGCCGGGATCCGCAAGGCCGGTTGTCTCGATCAGAATGTGGTCGAATTTATTGCGGCGGCGCAGCAGGTTGCCCAGAATGCGGATCAAATCGCCGCGCACGGTGCAACAAATGCAGCCGTTGTTCATTTCAAAAATCTCCTCGTCGGTGTTGATGACGAGTTCGTGATCGATTCCGACCTCGCCATATTCATTTTCGATGACGGCAATGCGCTTGCCGTGCTCTTCGGTCAAAATCCGGTTGAGCAGGGTTGTTTTACCCGCACCGAGAAAGCCCGTCAAAATTGTCACGGGGATACGCTTGGAGGAAGGCTGGGTCATGCGGGGAAAGAATAATGCGTGAACTCAACGGGTGCAAAGATTTAACGCAGACCGCTGTGCATAAAAATGGCGCAGGAGTTCAACTTATGAGCCCGTTCATCACCTGAATCTCGGAAGGCGTATATTTCACAGGACCGTTGCGGTGGAAGATAATCAGGCTAAGACTGGTACCTGTGAAAATCCTGATTGCCCCGGACAAATTCAAAGGATCCCTCCGCGCGGCGGAGGTGGGATCGGCAATCTCCCGCGGATTCCTGGCAGCCTGGCCGGGCGCGGTTGTTGTCCACAAACCGGTTGCCGATGGCGGTGAAGGTTTTGCAGACGCGCTTTCGACGCGAAACACCCCGGTGCGCGCGCATGACGCGCTGGGACGCGAAGTCACCGCAAGTTATGGCTGGTTGGACGAGAGCACAGCCGTGATCGAGATGAGCGCCGCCTCCGGCTTGTGGCGGATCGCGCCGGAAGAACGCAATCCACTGAAGGCCTCCAGCGCCGGCACCGGCGAACTGATTCGCGATGCAATCGCCAGGAGCGCGTGCGACATTTTGATCGGGATCGGTGGAAGCGCGACGAATGATGGCGGCATAGGAATGGCGGGGGTGCTGGGTTACCGGTTTCTGAATCACAATGGCGAGCCGATGGAACCTATCCCGGAAAATCTGCGCCATTTCAAAACCATCAAGGCGCCGGTGCCCGCAAAGCCGTTGCCCAGGATCATCGCCGCATGTGATGTCAATAATCCCCTGCTTGGCGAGCACGGCGCGACGCGTGTTTATGGACCTCAAAAGGGTGCAACTCGGGAGATGATCGGGGTATTGGAAGCCGGTTTGGAGCATCTGGCGGATCTTGTTGCCCGGGATTTGGGCTGTGATTTCCGCAACACACCCGGGAGCGGAGCGGCCGGCGGTTTGGGATTCGGACTGATGAGTTTTTGCGGGGCCGCGATCCGTTCCGGATTCGATCTTGTTGCCGGGTATGCGCGGATTGAAGAGGCGATTGCCGACAGCGATCTTGTCATTACAGGCGAAGGAAAAATCGACGCCCAAACCCTTCACGGCAAAGGCCCCGCCGGGGTGGCGGCCCTTGCGCGCAAGCATAACAAACCGGTCATCGCATTCTCCGGGATCCACGAAAAGGGAGGCCGGGACGGAGTGGCGGATGTTTTTGACGCCGTGTTTGAAATTCATCGTCCCGGACTCACCACCGAAGAGTCGATGAAAAATGCCGCCGCTTTGCTCGAGGCATTGGCGAGGGATGTGGCAACCGAGATCGGTGCCGGAACCATTTTGCCGCAGTTTCGACTGTCTGCCGACGGCTAAGATCGGCGGTGGCTTGAATCAAAGGGCCGACACCGGCACTTCTGCTTCCGGGCGCAAATACGGAATGGTCAACGGACCTTGGGGCAGCACGGCGATACGAGCAGAGGGACCCAGTTTTGCGATCTGTTCCAGGACCAGTCCTGCAATATCCGGGCATGGCACCAGGTGCGCCAGCTTTACCTCTTCCGGATCCAGGCTGCTGTACAAATAAACTTTGGCGTGCCGCTGGATCAACGCCTGTATCTGCGACTGCCATTGTTCGGGAAAGGTGGACTCGGCAATCAGCTCAAGAACGCGTTCCGGCCGACCGGCTTGGCGCAACAGCTTGTAAAACGGAGAGGACGCTGGAATCCCCTCGCGGCATTCCGCAGCCATGATGATGCTCCCACCCTCCTTCACAATACGCGCAGCCGCGCTCATGCCCTTCACCGCCTGGTAAAGATTCAAGTCGAGCGGATAACCGCTGTTTGTGCTAATGACGATTTCAAAAGGCTGTTCGACAGGCTGCATCGCCGAGGCACGGACAAATTCAATACCCTCCGCATGGGCTGCAATCAGGTCGCCTGCAAAAATGCCCGTGATCTCGCGGCGCTCGTTCAGCGCGACGTTGACCAGGAAACTGAAACCCGCCCGCAAGGCGATATCGCGCATCTCCTCCCACACCGGATTTCCCACCGTAATTCCGAAGGCCGCATTTGGGCTGCCAATATTGGCGCGTCCGTGGTTGCTGATCACGGTCTGCAGTCCGGCCACGCCCGGCATGATGCCTTTGGGCCCGCCGCTGAAGCCCGCGAAAAAATGGGGTTCGATGAAGCCGGTGATGATCCTGAGGTCCGCGGCTAGAAGATGTTTGTTGAGCAGAACGGGAACTCCCGCCCTGGTGTGTCCCATCTGCGCCAGGGCTTCTGGATTTTCGGGTTCATGATTGAGGACGCGGTAATGTTCCACGACTCCGGCGGTCAGCATTTTGCACAACTCTTCACGGGTGTTCGGGCGGTGGGTGCCGAGGCCGTTGAGCAGTGTGATTTGATCCCGCTTGACGCCCGCATCCTCAAGATAGGCGAGTATCCACGGAATCAACCGGTCATTGGGAGTCGGCCGGGTGATGTCGGTGAAAACAATGCATATCTTTGTCTGGTTGGTGACCCATTCGCGCAAGGGGGCACAACCGATTGGTCGATCTAATTTTTGGTTCAAGGCGAGCCGCTCATCAGCGAGGCCCGGTTGTTGTGCCGGGGTGATCACGGTTGTGAGATGATCGGGCAGATCAACCAGCAGGTTGCCCTGTCCGTATGCCAAGGGGATTTGCATTTCAATAAATTACCATGATCCGCCGCAGGCAAACGAGCACGGATTTGAAATTTTTCGAATGGCGCTTCGCCGAAAGGGAGAACAAAACTGTCCGTCTTCCGAGTTTTTTCTTTACTCGTTCCCGGATGGGTGTGGAATCCGTCAAATGGCCACTCATTCCATGGGACGGAAACGGGAGGAAGAGGCAACGCCCATCTTCGACATACCGCGCCTTGACAACATCAGCATCGACGGCAAAGCCGATGACTGGGGCGACCGTGGGTTTCGGGTTGAGCTGCTTGGAAACGCGAACGGCAGGGTCAAGCCGGCCTTCGATTTTGACGCCTTGTTTCGCCTCGGGTGGGACGAACGCGGATTGCTGCTGCTGGTCAAGGCCTCTGCCGCCGCCTATGACGAGGCAAAACAGGGCAACGAACTTTGGGAAAAGGATTCCGTCGAAATTTTCTACTCCCCGCAGCGCGGCTCGCCCGATGTCGTTCAACTGGTTGTCAGTCCCGGAGTGGACCCGCAATGCCCCAAACTTCGCTCGATCCTCCAGGACGGACGCAAGTCCGAAGCGCTGAAGAAAACAAAGGTGACTGCCACGGCGCTGCGCACCAAGACCGCGAATGGGTACACATTGGAAGTCCTGCTGCCGTGGGGCAATTTCGGGATCAAGCCCGAAACCGGACGCGAGCTTGCCTTCCAGATTTACATCAACGACACGGGTGGCGCGGAACGTTTTCAAGCGCTCTGGTATCCGATTCCCAACGCCCATGAATCGATAAACATGCATCGTGTCAGGCTTTCCGGGAAACCAAGCCCGCCGGTCAAGGCTGTTGTGTTCGCAGAATACGATCGGTTTCGCAGGGTGCGCGTCGATGTGGCGGGTACGATGGAATTGCTGGGGAAAACAATCACGCTCAAGGGAGACGGGCGCGAATTGGGCAGCGCCCGGACCACGCCTGAAAACGGACGCGCGGGAGCGAAGTTTGTTTTGCCAATGCCCCCGCAGGACAAGGCGTATGGGCCGTTGGACCTTTTTCTGGAAGGGCAATTGCTGAAAACAATCAGCTTGCCGGACCTTCAGCAAGCGCGCGCCAAAGCTTTCATGGAGCAAAGGCTGGATTTCAATCCAAGCGTGTTCCCGGGACCGGGCTTCCCAAAATGCGATTTCGAACAGCCTTCCTATGTGGAGGATTTGATCGGGCCATATACCCTGACAACCACCTTTTATGACGCCGATTACAATCCGGTAGCGACAGCGGAGAAGCCGGGCCGTTACGGCGCCGTTGTTGAGATCAAGACCGGGGACGGAAAAACGTTCCGGCGATTGCGGACCTTGTTTCGAACCCGGGAAAAGCTGGATGGCGGCGCGCGTGAAAACATCACGGGACCCATGCAATTTCCAAAAGAAACGGGGATACATCCCACCGTGGTCAGGGAACAAAAGTTTTCGGTTAACAGTTACCTGAAATCGCTGCTGGACGGCAGCATGTCTCCTTGTATGGCAACGCCCGCGTTGATGGCGGCGCTTTATGAAACCAAGCCGGGCGCGAAAAACGCCGGCGTTTCCGGGGATTTCCTGGCGCGCGACCGCCAGTGGTGGGTCGGCTTGAAGCGCAAGCTTGCCGGAGCGGACAAACTGTATCGCAAGCCGTTTGTCTGTCCGGAAATTGTGAAGGGAAAGCCGGCAACGATGCTTCACAAAGGCACACTGAAGGCAGCGGGGATGAAGCCCGATGCAACGAAAAAAATCGACGCATTGCTCAGGCAATGGTCTGCGGATACCGAGGAGCCGTTTGCCGTTTGTGTCGCGCGCCACGGCGTGATTGTTTTGCACAAGGCCTATGGCCGGCGCAACGGCAAAGCGATGACCGTGGACACAAAAAGCTGGATGGCCTCGATCACGAAAGCCATGTCCGGCACGGTGATGATGATGTTGGTCGATCAGGGTTTGGCAAACCTCGACGACCCTGTGTCGAAATATCTGCCATCGTTTCGTGATGACAAGGTCGCCACGCCGCTGACCATCCGCCACCTCTACACGCACACGACCGGGCTGCAGCGGGATTGCGGCGATGATCCGAGCGACTTCGACGATGTGATTGCCGGTTACTACCCGTACATGCCCGTCGGCAAGCGGCAGGAATATAACAACGCGGGAGCCCCGATAGGCAGCAAGATTGTCGAGATCATCACCGGCGAAGCGTTGCCGCAGTTTTACAAGCGCCATTTGTTAGAGCCGCTCGGTTGCGCCAACACGGACGTGACCAACAGCTCGGGCAGCTATTGGGGCGGCGCCCGCAGCGTGCCGATGGACATTGCGAAATTCGGACAGATGCTGTTGAACCGCGGCAGCTACGGCAACAAGCGGTTCATGAGCGCGGAGACTTTCCAGCAAATGCTGCCTGTGCGATTGACCCGGATCCTCGGCCCGGACACAAGTGTGGAGTGGGGCATTGGCCTCATCTGGTTCGAAGGCGAGGGCCTTGGCAAGGGGAGCTTCGGGCATGGCGCGGCTTCGTCGGCAACCTTGCGGATCGATCCCGAACACGATCTGGTCATCGTCATGTGCCGCAATGGCCCGGGACGGAATTTTGCGAAGTATCACTCGCAGTTCCTCGGCACAATCGTCGAAAACATGGCCGGGTGAGTTTCAGGTTCGTAAAGCTCAGTGGCGCAACGGGGCAAGGCGAAGGCGCGGAGGCTGCGGAAGCAGCATCCGTGACTGAGCCGGTGAAGCCATGACCGTGCTTTTCAACAACCCGCGCTGAGAGCCGTGGGTGTGCAGCGTATGGTTAGCCATTTTTTTGATCCTCCTTCGCGACGAAACCAAAAATTCCTAATTCTGATTTGGTTAGATAAAATCGTTCTGCCGCTGAAGTGCGTGAAAAGTGAAGTGTCGTTGCATCCTTCTGGATAAATAAGTCGTTTGAGCCTTCAAATCGAAATGTAAATTCACCCGCATCTTGGCAGCCGCAAAGAAAGCGATATGCTTCGCTCTCAAGTAATTCCGGATCATGTGGAAGTGCGCGAATAAGGCAATCGCCGGAATCGTCAGCAAAAAGAATGAATCCCAGGTGACCACCGGAGGCCGTTTGGAGTGCAATTATCATATTCTGGCTAGTCGGCGGTGATCTAGCCCCGGAAGCCGCAGGCTGTAGGGGCTTGGGTCAACCGCATGGTTCGATCTATTTTTTGCAAAATTGATCCAAGGCGGATTGTGGAATAGTAATGCCCTTTTCAAACTGGCGGTATTTTATAAATCCCCAAAGAGCCAATAGGGCTACTGAGATTATTCCCAAGAATACAGTTGCCCAAAGTTCTATGGTGGATGGTCCGCCTGTTTTGGAAAGTATTGCTCCTAAAAAAACACCAAAGATAGAAAACGATGTGGAATAAAAAAGAGATAGTATTGTATCAAGGTGAGCTGAGTCAGATCGAACTAATCTTACGCGCATGTCAGAGGGCAAAATTGCCCCTGCTAGCATGGCATTGCCATCTCCTCTCGTTACTTCAAATACAGTATCTGTAGGAATAGTCATTTTCCCTCCTTTGGTTCCAAAGGAGTAGAGACGTGACGCCCCAAATAGATGGAATACATGAGGTCAATTGTAGGTGATTCCGAGGTGAATTTACTGAGGCGGAAGCCTAAAAACAATTCTCTGCCTTGAACAGTTCCGACTGGCTCGGGAGAAAGTGTTCCAAAGGAAAGAGGGGAGGGTGGTATCTGACCGTCAAGTATATATACAAGTCTAAGATTTTTATGGTCGGCCTCCCTCCTTGCTTCAAGTTGCTTTTTAGCATCATTAGAATTAATAAAGCGAAAAGCTAGCGTGACAGCCCCTATCGCTATTTCGGGTTCATCACTACAGCGGGGCTGTAGCCAGCCGCTTTGCAGAAGCTCCTGTTCGCCAGAGCGTGCTTTAATTATTGGTTTATCCATATTTTATCGAACGTCAACCATCAGTCGCGTCGCGTAGCGACGTTGACTGGATGGTCTGGTTAGCAGTTATCTTCTTTAATAACTCAGCAAACAAGCCCTGATAGATTATGGAAAGCAGGAGATACATGCGGTGTGGATGATGCTGCACCGCGATAACTAGATCTTCAGAAATATTATTTGCCTTCCCTTTTTCCCCAACAATTACTTTCATTTTCTCAATTTCAGGTCTTATAAGATCGCTGGATAATGAAACATCAACACGATGTGCAAAATGATTTCTTATCTTTTTCAGGACGCGAATACTTGCTAATTCTGTCTCTGGCAAATATCCCATAAGATGAGCCAATTGAATTTTTGCTCCAAATGTTCCCAGTGGGGCATGGGCAGTTCCGTCCACTCCGAAAAAAGACATCCTTTCACTTTCCGAACCACGTAAAGCGTGAAAAAGTAATTCTGTCAATGCCACGTCAATTAATGCTGAGGATACTATTACCAACTCGCGCTCGGGAAGGTCCCAAAACCGCTTGGTTGTTTCTTCGGTGCCCAAAAAAAGCTCTGAGGAGAGTCTCTCTGCTTTCCAGTTTTTCATAGTTTTATTGCTAACATTATGATTCAGTCGCCGGAGACATTTGTGGGTAAAAAGTCTCGCGCGGCATTTTACCTGCAAAGGTCGCCCGAAAGGACAGGCTTCGTGAATAGCTTTGCATTCCTGGAACTTACACCCGCTTGCGCCATCCAAACAAGATGAAATTGGGTGGAGCCAAAGCATTCAGTTTCGAGCGTACTTTGCGATCTTCCTGTTAAAAACATGCTACTCTCGGAGAGTTGGAGATGGAGTTTGAGCAAGAGTAAGTGGTTCATCCGTACCTATCCGTGTAATCCGTGGTTAAATCTGAGTTCCTCGCGTATTTTTTCAAAATAAGCCCGGTGATTTTTGGCGAAGCGGACGGAATACGCTTTTCGCTTGCCGGCTGGAGAAAACGTCAATTGATCGTAAAGCATGCGGATTTCGGGGGTAATTTCAAGGGAATCGCAGCCAATTAGGATCGGTCGCAGGGTTTTAACGATAAAGACAAGGCGCTTGGAGGGTTCGATGAAGCCCAGATAGCCTTTCCGATTTCGCGGCAGGCCTGGAACCCGCCCGATCACCACCGGCACCGACCAGACCAGAGTTTCACCCTTATCAAGCCTCGATTCAAGCGCCTCCCGGCTTTCGGCGGAAATGATTTCGGGCAGTTGTGAGATGCGCTGTTCCTCGGCTCCGATGCTGCGCAGTTTCAGCAGGATGAAGCGGATGGTGTGATAAATATGGCGGAACAAAAGGGGCGCCAGCCAGAGGAACAAGAAAAATAAACCCAACAGCACTCCAAGCGCGATGAAGGGATGCAGATAAATCAGGCTGAGCCCGCCGACCACAATCAGATCTTCCGTGACACTAACAATTGAATTGGAGAAGGGCTCCGGTGAAGCATTGACCACCAGACGGGTCCCGGCCTTGGCCAGGTGGCTGCTGAGCGTGATGCTGCCGCAAAAGAGCCCGGCCAGGACGGTGATGCGGGGGTCCACCGGAGCAAGGGCGGCAAGCCCGAGGATGACGCCGCCCGCCGGGCGAATGACGGTATGGAAGGCGTCCCACAATGAATCGAACCAGGGCCATTTATCTGCAATAAACTCGATCAGGGTCATGATGCCGGAAACAATGAGGATGGCCGGGTGCGCCATGATATGGAGATGTTCCATGCCGGGCCCGAGGTGGACCCAACCGAGATTCAAGGAAAGGCTCAGGACAAAGACGGTGAGGTAAAGGTTCAGCCCGGCCAGCGCGGACAATCCCATGGCAGTCGCAAGGAGCTGCAGCTCAGTCATGAAACGAGAATAACCTCAAGTATTTCAGATGTCACGCCGGGGCGCCTGGACCGCAATCGATAGCCCAAATAGATTGCCATGCCGGAGATCATCAGAGGGATGATTTTAAATGCGTAGAAGAGACCGAGAGCCAGATTCTGGCCGGATTTGACGGGCGAGGCGTTTTTCATTTGGTTTGAAAAAGTTTTAAGTCTTACGATTTAAGTTTAAAGCTTTTTTTGCGTATTTCGTGGTTAGATTTCAAGAGTTTGAGTCAGAGTAAGAGTAAGATATTTATCAGTGCCCAGGCTGGTATAAATCCGCGCCTTCAGCGCTTCCAGTTTTAAACTTCCTTTATCTTCGCGTGCTTTGTGTAGAAAGCATTTTGCCCCCTGGCCGCTTGAATAATAGGCATCGACGGGCCGTTGGCTTTGTTGAATAATCGCAGCTTCTGCATTCATGCGAACATTTTTGCTGCTTTTTTGCCTGGGCTGTACCGTTCACGTTGTGGCGGCGCAGACGCCTCGCGGGTTGACCCCGGTTGAAAAGCGTCCCGCCGGGCCGCAGGCCGCGCAGACGCCCGCGCAAAACGAGCAACCCTCCCCCTCCCAACAAGCAACGCCGGAACAAACCAAAACAGACAACCCGCCTGCTCCGGTCAAACAGGCGTCCGGGCCTTCCATCCAGACGGATGGAACCAATGTGCGTTATTACGGCCATTCCTTTGTTTATCTCACATCGTCGAGCGGGGTGCGCGTGGCCCTCAATCCATTTTCGGATGAGGCGGGCATGGCCTACAAATTTCCTCCCACCTTGCCGGCTGACATCGTGTTGATCAGCGCCGAAAGCACCGACCTCAACGGCGGGCAGGCTCTGTTTGGATTGCCGCAGGTATTCCGGAGCTTGACGGGACTTGGAGCAAATCGCGCCAATGGGATTCCCTTTCGCGGCATCGCTACTTTCCGCGATGACAAAAACGGCGCCGAATCCGGAGGCAACACGGTTTATGTTGTCGAAATGGACAACCTCCGATTCTGCCATCTTGGCGCCATCGGCCATGTTTTAACCCGCAGCCAGATTCAGGAGATCGGGCGTGTGGATGTGCTCTTTCTTCCGGTTGGAAACCTGGAATTAACCAATTCGGAATTATGGAAACTGGCGGAACAGACAAAGGCAAAGTGGATTGTGCCGGTCGCCTACAAAACCGACAAATCGGGCCCGCTGCAATTGCGTCCCGTCCAGGACTTTGATCCGGGCGCCCATCCTCTCAAAACACTAGCCACCAGCGATTATGTCTTCCGCCCATCCGATGCGCCGTCTGTGCCGACGGTACTGATATTCAAATTGCCATGAAAATTCTGGTTGTGGGAAATGGGGGGCGCGAGCACGCCATCGGCTGGGCCCTGGCTCAGGACGCGCGGGTTTCCGAATTGTATTTTGCCCCCGGCAATGCCGGAACCGGGCAGTTGGGAAAAAATATTCCGGTAAAGACGGACGATATCAAGGGACTCAAGTCCTGGTGCGAAACCGCCCGCCCCGGACTGGTGGTCGCCGGCCCCGAGGCGCCGCTTTGCCTGGGTCTGGCGGATGAGCTGGCAGCCGTTGGAATTCCTGTTTTTGGGCCCGGCAGGTCGGGCGCGCGTCTGGAAGCCAGCAAGATTTTCACGAAGGATCTGCTGGCAAAGGCAAAGATCCCGACGGCGGCGAGCGCCCGGTTTTCGGACCCCGCGCAAGCTCTCGCTTATTGTGAGGGGCAGCCGTATCCGCTTGTGATCAAGGCGGACGGCCTTGCTGCGGGCAAGGGGGTGATCATCGCGCAGACGCGCGCGGAAGCGGAACAAGCCATCCGCCAAATCATGACCGAGAAAGTGTTCGGCGCTTCGGGAGAAAATATTCTGATCGAGGAATTCCTTGAGGGCGAGGAGGCGTCGATCCATGCGGTGACGGACGGACGGGATTATGTGCTGATGCCGAGTTCGCAGGACCACAAGCGGATTTACGACAATGACAAGGGGCCTAACACTGGGGGCATGGGCGCCTATGCCCCGGCGCCTGTCGTGACAAAGGAGCTCCTGTCCCACATTGAGGAAAGCGTCATACGCCCGATGATACGGGTCCTGCGCGACGAAGGAATTCCATATCAAGGCGTGCTGTACGCCGGTATGATGATCACAGCAAAGGGGCCCAAAGTGCTGGAGTTCAATTGCCGCTTCGGCGATCCGGAGACCGAGGTGCTGTTGCCGTTGCTGGAAACACCGTTGCTGGATTTATTGCTGGCCACGGTTGAAGGCAGGATAGGGAAGCTGGATTTTCGCTTGAAAAACGAGCACGCCCTGACAGTGGTGCTGGCGGCGCCGGGTTACCCGGAGCATCCGGTCATTGGACAGGAAATTCATGGGCTGGAGCAGGCCCCTCCTCTTTTGTTTCACGGCGGGACCCTCCGCAAGGACGGCAGGGTGTTCACATCCGGAGGGCGGGTGCTGGCCGCCACGGGCAGGGGCAAAACCCTGTTGGAAGCGAAGGACGCAGCCTATGAGCAGGCGCGGAGAATCCGCTTCGAGGGGGCGCAGTTCCGGAGCGATATCGGCAAAAGAGCCCTCGATTTACCCCAAGCCCGGCGCTAGACTGTGGGATTGATGACATGCGCATACTGAATATCTTTTTATTGGTCGGCATTTCCTTCATTTCGGGAAGCCTGGCAACCTATGTACTGACAGTTGAGTTCCCCCAACTTGGCCGCCACGCGGTCCGGCCTGCCCTCACAGCGGTGAAAAAAAGCCCCGAACCGCGCCAGCAATCGTCCCTGCTGCCGCCCAAGGTGCCTGGCACGGTGTTGGAACCAGACCCCTACGCGCGCACGCCGAAGGCCGAACAGCCGGAGGAGCTGTTGTTGCCGCGGGCCGATGAGGCGTCCGAAGTCATCGACTTGCTCCGCAGCGAATTCATGGACGCCCCCGCTTTGATCAACACCCAGTTGGGCGAGGACACACTCAATGCGCTGATGCAAAAAATCGGCGACAAGGCCAAAATCAGCAATGCTTCCGTGCTGGGGCCGGACCCAAAAACAAAGTCGATCACCGAGGTTCTGCCCAGCGGAATCGGCTATTGGCGCGCGAACGACTTTTCGCAAAAGGAAATCGAATCGTTCCTGAAGGAATGGTCCATCTGGAAAAGCGGCGATCTGCGCGGGCTGATTGTGGACCTGCGGAATTTCCGCGACGGCAACAACCTGCGGGGCGCGGCATCTGTGGCCAGTTTGTTTGTTTCCCCGCAGGAGGCGCTTTTTACCGTGGAGGGGGTGAATTTCCCACAACAGGTCCTCCGCTCGCAACGCCAGCCTCTGGATCTTTCCAAAAATTTTCCCATCATAGTTTTGATCAATGTCGGCACACGGGGGTCCGCCGAGGCATTGGCGGTGGTCTTGAGGCAAAAGGCGGGGGCGATTTTGATCGGGCGGAAATCAGCGGGGGAAGGCGGGCTGTTTGTGGAAAAGCAATTGAAGAGCGGGCGATACCTGAGGCTGGCCACGGCGCGGATCACGGCGGCGGACGGGAGCAACCTGCTCGGAACCCCGCTTGTTCCTGACGTTCCGGTGGATCTTTCAACGGCATCGGACCGCGAGGGATTCAACGCCGCTTACAGGGTTGGAATTTCCGCATTGGCAGCCGTCAGGATGCCGGACCGCAATACCATGAAGGAAAAGGAGGAATTGGATTTGCCCCTTGATAACGCCGGGATAGACTTGAAATCGCCCCGTGATTTGATTCTGAGTGTGGCGAATGATGTGATTTTGGGAATCACGTCCAGCCGGCAGAAGCCGGACGGGAAGAATGGGTGACGCCCCGGCGATTTTGGAGTAAGGATAGTCCAACCGGATTTTAGACCATGCACGTTCTTTTTGTTTGCACCGGCAATATTTGCCGCAGCCCGATGGCGGAAGGCTTGTTCCGTGAAATGGCCAAGCCCGACCGGAGCCTGACGGTTGCGTCCGGGGGAATTGGGGCCGTCGAAGGGCAGGCCCCCAGCGTTCAGGCGATTGCCGTGATGGATGAATTGGGCATCAATATCCGCGCCCTGCGGAGCAAGCCGGTCACTTCGGCGATGGTGGATGCGGCCGACCTCATTTTTGTCATGACCTACGGCCATCTCGATTCCATGTTGATGCTGCATCCGCAGGCGGCTGATAAAGTTTACCTGTTGCGAGAATTTGAATCGGCCAAGGCCGGAGACCTGGAGATTGACGATCCGATCGGGCAATCCGTGGAGATTTATCGCAGATGCCGGGAGCAGATTCGCGCGGCGCTGGTGCCGATTTTGATCATGTTGCGGGCCCGGAAATCGGAGAAGAACAGCCCGCACGGGCGGCCTGAGCAGGTGGCCATCGGGGCCGACCATGGAGGGGTGGAATTGAAGCAGCGCCTCATTCAGGAACTTCTGCGGCAGGGACAACAGGTTACGGACCTCGGCGCGTCCGGGCCGGAATCGGTCGATTACCCGGATTACGCGGCTTCTGTGGCCCGGGAAATCCTCTCGGGACGCGCGACCTGTGGAATTTTGATTTGCAAGACCGGCATCGGCATGAGCATGACGGCGAACCGGTATCCCGGCATACGGGCCGCGCTGGTACACAGCGAGGAAGCGGCGCGAATCAGCCGCGAGCATACCAATGCGAATGTGTTGTGCCTGGCTGCAAATGAGTTGACCTTTGCCGACGCGGTGAGAATTTTAAATGTCTGGTTTAAAACCGGTTTCGAGGGAGGCCGGCATGCCCGGAGAATCAATAAAATGGAAACACTGAAAAAGCAGATTGAAATCGAACCGTTTGGCCCGGCTTTGCCGCAAGCCGATCCGGAAATTTTTAGCGCCATTTCGCATGAAAGGGAACGCCAGCGCCGCAATATCGAGCTGATTGCCTCCGAAAATTTCACCAGCAGGGCCGTGATGGAAGCGCAGGGGTCCTGCCTGACCAACAAGTACGCGGAAGGCTACCCGTCGAAGCGCTGGTATGGCGGGTGTGAAAATGTGGATGTGGTCGAGCAGCTCGCCATTGACCGGGCCAAAAAAATCTTTGGCGCGGAACATGCCAATGTCCAGCCTCATTCGGGTTCGCAAGCCAACATGGCCGTTTATTTTTCCGTGCTGCAACCGGGCGACAAAATCCTGACCATGGACCTGTCGCACGGGGGCCATCTGACCCATGGTCACAAAATGAATTTTTCCGGGCGTCTTTTCGAGGTGTTTCATTATGGAGTCAGCCCTGAGACGGAGGCCCTGGATTATGACGACCTTCAGAAGAAGGCGCGCGAATTCAAGCCGAAGATGATCACAGTGGGCGCATCCGCTTATTCGCGCATCATTGATTTTGCCAGGATGGGTGAAATCGCGCGTTCGGTGGGGGCCTATCTCTTTGCCGATATCGCGCATATCGCGGGACTGGTGGCGACGGGATTGCATCCCTCGCCGGTGCCTCATGCCGACTTTGTCACCACAACCACGCACAAGACCCTGCGCGGTCCGCGCGGCGGGCTGATTCTTTGCCCCGAAAAATACGCCAAAGACATTGATGCGATGGTCTTCCCCGGCTGCCAGGGCGGCCCGCTGATGCATGTGATTGCAGCCAAGGCGGTTTGTTTTGGCGAAGCACTGCAGCCTTCCTTCAAGGAGTACCAGCAGCAGGTGCTGCGGAATGCCAAGGCCCTTTGCGAGAGCATGAAAAAGAACGGCTATCGCATCGTGTCCGGCACGACGGAAAATCATGTCATGCTTGTGGACCTGCAGCCGAAAAACATCACCGGCAAGGAAGTGCAGGAGGCGCTGGACAAGGCGGGCATTACCGTGAACAAAAACGCAATCCCGTTCGACAAGCAGTCGCCCTTCAAGGCGGGCGGGATTCGCCTGGGCAGCCCTGCCGTCACCACGCGCGGGATGAAGGAAGATGAAATGTTCGACATCGGAAACCTGATCCACGAAGGGATTCAGAAACGGGCGGATGACAGGTCGCTTGCGGAATTGCAGGCGCGCGTGTATGCCTTTACCGCGCAGTTTCCCCTGCCGGGGTAAATTTCAAATCCCAAATTTGAGATTTGAAATCAACCGAAGGTCTCTCCATTCCAGCCCCAAAGGTTGGCGGGGTGGCTGGACATTTCGATGTAAATGCGCCGCGGATCGATGTTGAGGGACTCCTTCAACAGGCTGCAGATCATGCTGGAGAGTCGCGGGGCTTTGTCTTCCGGCAGGCCGAGGCTTTTCAGTTCCACAAATGCCGCCGCATCCCCTCCCCCGGCAAACAGCAAATCCTGTCCGGCCTGCAAATGAACCATGACATAGCTTTCCGGCTTCCCCAGTTCCTTTGCCAGGAGGCGCGAAGCCGCCCGGAGAATGTCGGATTTGGCGGAATCTTCCACCGGAACATTGGTCTGGATCTTGAGATAAGGCATGGGCACAGGAATAACGGAAAGGCGGGCCGTCGCCAAGCAGCAAAGCTAAAATTGCGGGCTAGTCATATGCGGATTGTCCCGCTAATGATTTCCCATGGGAAAGAAAAAATCCAAGCACGCTTTCAAACAAGGGGGATTTGCCGCAGGCGGGCAGGCGGCGCCTGTTTCCACCCATGGCATCTCTCAGATCATGCTGCTTGGTTGGGTCGCCGTCGGCCTGGGAATACTCACCCTGCTGACCTACATGAATTCGTTTGGGGCGGAATTTGTCCTGGATAACAAACTCGTATTTTTAATGGATGTCCGGATACGCGAATTGTCCCAACGCAACCTCTATTTGATTTTCACTGAAAACTATTGGTGGCCCTCATTTGTCAGCGATCTCTACCGGCCCATAACCACGCTGACCTATCTCTTTAATTATGCCATTCTTGGAAACGGGCCGAATCCCGCCGGCTATCATGTGGTTAATTTTCTGCTTCATTGGACGAACGCCCTCATGGTTTTTATCCTGCTGCGCCATGTCAGCCGGTCACTCACTGTCGCCTTGATTGCAGCCGCGCTTTTTGCGGTTCATCCGGTCGGCACAGAATCGGTGACGAACCTCGTCGGACGAGCGGATCTCCTGGCGACCGCCTCGATTCTGGCCGCCGGAATCGCCTACATCCGGGCACTCAAATGCACAGGAAAAGCGCGGGTTGCATGGCTGCTGCTTGTGGCCCTCATTTCATTGATTGGGGTGTTTTGCAAGGAAAGCGCGATCATGATTGTCGGGCTTGTTGGCCTTTACGACATGCTTTTCCGCTGGCAGCAGCTCAAGAGCCATTGGGTCGGGGATTTCCTGGAAAATTTTCGCCGCTGGGTCTGGCCCAACTACCTTGCCCTTGTTCCGTGTGTCGTCGGGCTTTTGTGGATGCGTCATATATTAATCCAGGCCTCTCCCGTCTATGGACAGATCTTTATCGACAATCCGATAGCCGATGCAGGTTTTTTCCAGACACAAATGACCGCGCTGAAGGTCATCGGCCTGTATCTCGGCCTTCTGCTGTTTCCGTGGCGTTTGTCATGTGATTATTCGTACAACCAAATCCCGCTTTTTCTGGAACACTCCACCTGGACGGATGATGCCCAGGCGGTATTCGGCGCGCTTGCCGTTGTCTCCCTGCTGGTCGCCGCATTTGCGGCTTGGAGGAGGAGGCCGTTGCTGACTTTTGGCCTTTTGTTTTTCTTTGGCATGTTATTACCGACAGCGAATATGGTCATCCCGATTGGCAGCATCATGGGCGAACGTTTTCTTTATTTGCCGATGATCGGCCTCGCCCTGCCCGCCGGCCTGGCGCTTGACTGGGGAAGAAAAAAAATCACCGGGGTGCTGGCTGCAACGCTGCCGCGCCTGGGCTGGTTGGGATGGACGTTGCCCGTTTCCGCCATCTGTTTGTTGGGCATTCGGGCCTATATCCGCAACGATGACTGGCAAAATGACACCAGCCTCTGGACCAGCGCCACTGAGGTCTGCCCGAACAGTTTTAAAGTCTGGAAGGGCCTCTCCAATGCGGTCCTGGCGAACGAACCAAACGAGAATGGCCTCAGAAAGGCCATTGCGGTTGCAAGCCGGGGACTTTACGTCCTGGATCATCCCCCGCTGCCGATCAATAGACAGGATAACACCTTGTTCTACGACCTGGGTAATTACTATCGCGAATTGGGAGATGTCCTCGCGGCGCGCGGCGCAAAGGATGAAGCCCGGCAAGCCTGGCAGCAGGCGATTGTCATTCTCGACCGGGGCCGCCAGGTTGACACCTATGTGAATCATGCCTCCCGGGAAAAGCGTTTAAGCCGCGGGACGAGGCCTGAAGATATCACCGATGTCGGTAATTACAAAATGCACCAGTCGCTGGGACAAACGTATCTGCAACTGGGCGACTATAAGGAAGCCGAACGCTCCATCCGGTACATGCAACAACTGAACCCAACCGAGCCGACGGGCTGCCTGCTCCTGGCGGAATTGTATTTTAGACAGGGGGATCTGCCTGACACGGCCATTTCACTCATCCAAGCCCTCTTTTTGGATGCAAACAATGAGGCGGCCTGGTCCAACCTGCGTACAGTTTATCAAAAGCTTTTTGTCCAAGGAGTTCCAATCCTATCAATGGACGCAAAAAAGAACGCGCTGGATGACAGCAATCCGGTTGTGCGCCAGGAAATCCAGGAAGCCGCCCTGCGGATGTATTCAACTCTTCAAAAGGCCAATCAAAAGCAGGCAGCCGAGGGCATGCGCAACATGGCCGTCAACCTCTATCACTGTCCTTCCGGAATTTTCCCACCAGCGCCTGCTATGTGAGAGTTGCAAGTCCGAGGTCCAGATAGATGGCGGACAGGGCTTCACGCGCGCGGGTCTGGTGGGCGGCTTCGCCCGGCATCCCGTTGTAGATCAGCACCACAACAAGCTTGTGCTGCGGGTCTGCAAATGCGGCCGAGCATTGGTTGCCACAATGGCCGAAAGTTTCTTCCGACGCAAAACGCCCGTATCCGTAGGGAACTGTTTCCGCGCCGTAACGGTTGGAATTGAGGATTACGCCGAGGCCGGTGTCGAGAACATGCCGGAAGGTATGATCCATCATCCCTTCCCGATGCCGCCGGGTCATGAGTTCCACGGTTTCGGGCTTTAAAATCCCGCGCCCGCCGTCCAGCAATGCTTCATAAAAGCGGCCCAGTTCGGCCGCAGGCCCCAGGCAATTGCTGCCAGGCCTGGGTTGGGCCAATATTTCCGGGCGGCTCCAGATTCTGTGGGGCGAGGGCGGGGGCTTTTCCGTTTGATAAATCAAAACAAGCTTGTCCAGGTTTTGCTTCAGAGCTTCGGCATCCAGGCCGAGAAAGCTGTGGCTCATGCCCAGCGGGTGGAAGATTTTCTCCCGCAGATAATCCCCGAGAGGCAGGCCACTTGCACGCCGCACCACCTCGCCCAACAGATACCAGGTTCCACCGACATGATAAGCCGCTTTTTTACCGGGTACCCAGCCGGGTTCCATCCGGACGCGGCACAGGGCCTTGATGGTGTCGTCCCAGGGCTGCGGCGGAACCAGATCCCCCTGGCGGAGAGGAGCGGTATGCGTCAACAGATGGCGGAGCGTGATGGACTCCTTGCCGTGCTCCGCAAACCCGGGAATAAAACGCACGACCGGATCGTCCACGGAGAGCTTCCCGGCCTCCTGAAGCTGTAAAATGGCGGCAGCCGTAAGAGGTTTGCCTGCCGACATCCAAAGCGACAGCGCATCCGGTGCCATCGGATTTCCGTTTCCAGCGGAGCCGAATGCAAGATCGGCAACGACGTGGTTATTCTGCGAAATGTAAAGCAGCGCGCCGATCTGTTGGCCATTGGCAATGCCCAGATTAATCAGAGCGACAGTCTGCGTTAGCTTGGATTTGGACATACGGGCATGGATGTTACCTTATTCCGCAGAAAATGCCATATCCGGGTCACGTAAAATTTTCCGAGGTACGGGTATCTTTACAATGGAAAAGTTTGAGTTTTGGAAAAAGCAGACGACCTTGAGGTATGAGTGTGCCATCAAAACACATTGTTGTATTGGGCGCCGGCTTTGGAGGCCTGGAATTCTGCAAAGCCTTTCGGCATCCCGATGCGCGTATTACCCTGGTGGATCGGCACAACCATCATTTGTTCCAACCGCTGTTGTATCAGGTGGCAACGGCGGGTTTATCCATGCCGGAAATTGCGCAACCCATCCGCTCCATTCTTTCCGAACGAAGGGATATTACCGTACTGCTTGATGAAGCGACTGACATTCGTCTGGCTGAAAAGGCTGTTGTTCTAAAAAATGAAACGCTGCACTACGATTACCTTTTGCTGGCTCTTGGGGCCGTAACCAGTTATTTCGGACATGAGGAATGGGAGCGGCATGCGCACGGGTTAAAATCATTGGACGATGCTTCCGCCATTCGCAGGGATGTGTTGCTGGCGTTTGAACGCGCGGAATCCTGCAACGATCCGCAAGAACAAAAGAAACTGATGACCTCGGTGGTCATCGGCGGCGGCCCCACCGGGGTCGAGTTGGCGGGCGCCTTTGCCGAATTGACACGGCATGTTTTAAAACGCGATTTCCGGCGGATCAACCCCGCCGAAGCCCGCGTGGTGTTGGTCGAAGCCGCGCCAAAGGTCTTGGTCGGCTTTCCCGACCCTTTGCCGGACAAGGCCCGCAGGCAATTGGAAAAGCTGGGAGTGGAAGTCCGGACTTCCTCGCCCGTAAAGGAAATCGGCCCCGGTTATGTGCGGTTGGAGAATGAAGCATTGTACGCGGCCAATATTGTCTGGGCTGCCGGGGTCATGGCGCATCCGATCACACGCAGTCTCGATGTGGACCTGGACCGTGCAGGACGCATCAAGATCCGGCCCGATTGCAGTCTGCCGGGCTATCCGGAAGCATTTGCCGTGGGGGACATCGCCTGGTTGGTGGATGCCAGGCAACGGACGGTGCCGGGGGTTTCGCCCGCAGCCATGCAAATGGCGCGGCATGTCGCGCGGATTATCAAAACCGAACTCATGGGTGCGCCATGTGTTCCCACGCAACGTCCGGCCTTCAGCTACTTCGACAAAGGCAGCATGGCCACAATTGGCCGCTCAGCCGCTGTCGCCGTAATCGGCAAAATCCAATTGACCGGCTGGTTTGCCTGGCTTGCCTGGTTGTTTGTGCATCTCATCTTTCTTGTGGGGCTGCGCAACAAACTGGCTGTTCTGCTCCAGTGGTTCTATTCCTATGTGCGATACAAACGGGGTGCGCGCATCATCACCGGCGAACTCCCTGACAAGTTTTTTTCCACTCGTCTTCCTTGAAGCCAATCAGGATCTGGCCGTTTCCAATGGCAAACGGGCGTTTGACCAAATTTCCATTTTTCGAAAGTAACGCAAGGGCCTGCTCTTCACTCATGGACGGAAGCCTGGTTTTGAGGTCGAGGGAGCGATAATCGAGCCCTGAGGTATTAAACAGGCGGCGGATACCGCCGGCAGATTGCAGGGCCTTCTTCAGTTCAGCCACGGTCGGCGGTGTTTCACGGATGGGAACAATCGTATGCGCGATTTTCCTGGATTTCAGAAATTGGAGGGCCTTCCGACAGGCGCCGCAATTTTTGTAGGCATAGACTTTGAGCATGAGGATATTTTACAGCAGAGATATGCGGAACATAAAATAAAATCTTTGGGCGCGCGTCTCCCCGGTGCTAATCTTGTTTCATGAAAATCCTGGTGGCGATGTCCGGCGGCGTGGACAGCAGCGTGGCCGCAGCCCTGCTCAAGGAGCAGGGGCACGACATCACGGGCGCCTACATGAAGAATTGGATCAATGAGGAAAATGTCATCGGACATTGCCCCTGGATGCAGGATATTGAAGACGCGTCGTCCGTCGCGGAAAAACTTGGCATTCCCTTCCGGGTGGTGAATTTGATGCAGGAATACCGCGAGCGAGTAGTTAAGTATTTGCTGGAGGGTTACGAAGCCGGAATCACGCCCAATCCCGATGTCATGTGCAATCGTGAAATGAAATTCGGCGTTTTTCTGGACCACGCCCTCGCGAACGGATTCGAGGCCGTGGCCACCGGCCATTACGCCCGGATTCAATGTCATGACGCAGGGACATCGGACATTTTGGAAGGGACCGACAAAAACAAGGATCAATCCTATTTCCTCGCGCTGCTGCGCCAGCAACAAGTGGGCAAGGCTGTCTTTCCCGTGGGAGGGCTGCCAAAACCCGAAGTGCGCAGCATCGCCGAAAAATACGGCTTGGCCACGGCCTCCAAAAAGGACAGCCAGGGCATCTGCTTTATTGGCGAAGTAAAAATGTCGGATTTTTTGAAAAAATTCATTCCTGAAAAGCCAGGCCCGATAATGAATTTGCAGGGCAAAAAACTGGGGGAGCATCGGGGCCTGCATTTTTACACACTCGGGCAGAGAAAAGGCATCCGGGTGCCTTCCAACACCCTGAACCAGGCTTACGTGGTCGTTGAAAAGCGCGCGTCGCGCAATGAGCTGGTGATCGGCTTCGACACCCCGGAAACGCCGGGGCTTTACGCGTCGCGCTGCAGGTTAACTCATGTTTCCTTCACCAACCGGGTGATCGACAGGCCGGTGGACATCGAAGCCAAACCGCGATACCGGGCTCCGCGCCAGGCCGTGCATTACAAGCCGATGGATGGCGCCAAGGCCGAGCTGGAATTCAAACGACCCCAGCGGGCTCTGGCTCCCGGCCAGATCTGCGCCCTCTATGATGGCGAAACCCTTCTCGGTGGCGGCGTTTTTTCAGAAATCAGTTACGGATAAATACACAGGCCCGAAAACCCAAAACTCGTTTCGCGCGCGCGCAAGAGCGCGAAGTTTTTTTTGTTTTAATCCGGAGAATATAATTTTGCCGTTTTTTGCGTCCATGTCGGACTTTGCCGGGCGCGAGAAATGTATTGCTCGCCCTTTCTCCGAATCCCAACGGGATTCCGTTCCCGGGGTTTCACGCCGAAGCCTATGCGAAGGCGGATACCCTGGGTACATGCGCCGATTCCCATGCTATCAAGGCCTGCTTGCGCGCCACGCCCCAGCGGTAACCGCCCAGTGCGCCGGATTCGCGGATCACGCGGTGGCAGGGGATGAGATAAGCCACCGGATTATTTCCGACCGCAGTCCCGAGGGCCCGCACCGCTTTTCGATGGTGAATGGCATCCGCGAGTTTTCCATATGACACAAGACGGCCTTCCGGAATTTTCAGCAAGGCCTGCCAGACCTGAAGCTGAAAATTGGTGCCGCGCAGGTGAAGCCGTAATGCACCGTGTAGCCTAACATTGGGCGAATGGAATATTTTTTTGATCAGTGTTGCGGTTTTGCTCTGATCTTCCCGGAACCGGGCTTGCGGCCATTCCTTGCGGAACTCCACAAACGTTTGCGCGGAAGATTTTCCATCAAGAAAGCGCAGGCAGCAAATTCCCTTGCCGGTTGTTGCAATCAAACAAGGCCCGAACGGGGTTGGATGAAACCCATGTGAAATTTCCACGCCTTTGCCGGAGGATTTATATTCACCGGGAGTGAGTGCCTCGCAGGTCACAAACAAATCATGCAGGCGTCCGGGGCCGGACAATCCGCTTTCAAGGGCCGTGTTCAGAATGCTGTTGCCGTTGCGAAGCAGTTGTTTGGCATGTTCCGCGGTCAGGTACTGCAAAAACTGTTTCGGCGTCGTTCCCGCCCAGCGTTTGAAGAGGCGGTTGAAATGGAATTCGCTCAGATGCGCCTGCCGGGCGACTTCCTCCAGGGAGGGTTGTTCCGACCGGTGTTTCGAAAGAAAAAGGATGGCCTTTTCAATTCTCTGGTAATCCAGTTCCTGCTGCGAACTCACACGGTCAATTTAACGCAGAGGGCCGGGTCAAACCACCCGATTCTTGCTCAGTCTCCAGATTGCCGCGTGCTCCCGTCATCGCGAGAGGCCCATCCTGGGCCGTGGCGATCCATCTTCATCCCCGTAACTTCAAATGCGATTGCTCAGGGGAGTAGGGTTGACGGGGCCTTATTTGTAATACATAATGTGTCACATGAAGACAGCGTCAATCCGCGAAGTTCGGCACGATTTTTCCCGTGTCCTGGAATGGGTGGCAAACGGCGAGGAAGTCGCCATTACCAAGCGCCGTGAAACAGTCGCCCGTCTTTTGCCGGCGAGACAAAAAAAAACCATTCGCGCCAAAATGCCCGATGTGGCCGCCCGTCTTCAAAAAGTTTTTGGAAGAAAAGTCATTTCTGACAAGGCGATGAAGGATATTTTGGAGGAAAGCCGGGGGAATTATTGAAAGTCTATGCCGATTCCAGCTTTATAGTTGCCCTTTATCTTCAGCAACAAAGTTCACCTGTAGCCGCCGCATTTATGCGGCAACAGGGCGTCGCATTGCCTTTTACGCCGTGGCACCGGCTGGAAGTGCGCAATGCAATCCGGCTGTCTGTGTTTCATCGGGTGATTGATTCGTATCAGGCCAAGATACAACTCAGACAAGTGGAGGCGGATTTACGCCAGGGAGTCTTGATCGTTCACGAACCCCTGGATTGGGTCGCGGTATTGCGCACGGCTGAAAAACTGGGGGCCGCACACAATGAATCCATGGGTTGCCGCAGCGCTGATTTATTTCACATCGCCTCGGCAATCGAATGGGAGGCGGATCATTTTTTGACATTCGATGAGCGACAGAAAAAAATGGCAAAGGCAGCGGGGCTCGCGGTCAAGAATTGAGTGCGTATGAGTTTAGTCTGCCAACCTCAAGCCGTGACGTGCTTCGCGCCCTTCCTGTAAAACAATGCTTAGCCTTCACTCTGAATATCCAGTAAATCCTGTTTATCCCTGTTAAATTTCCCGGAATTTGCCCCCTTGGCAATCCCGTGACAGCGGCTACTTTGTGCGAATGAAACTGATCTCCTGGAATGTCAACGGAATACGGTCCTGCCAAAAAAAGGGGTTCGAGGATTTTGTCATCCGTGAAGCGCCGGACATTCTTTGCCTGCAGGAAACCAAGGCTCAGGCCGAGCAGGTATCGCTTGATATTTCTCCAGAATATCATGCCATTTGGAACAGTGCGGAGAAAAAGGGTTATTCCGGTACTGCCGTGTTCACAAAATCAGCCCCGCTTAAAGTCGTGCATGGCCTCGGCTTCGAGGACCACGACAAGGAAGGGCGTGTCATCACATTGGAGCTTCCGGATTACTTTCTTGTGAATGTGTACACCCCGAACTCCAAGGATCAGTTGCAACGCCTGAGTTACCGCCACAAGGAATGGGATGTGCTCTTTTTGAAACACCTCAAAAATTTGGAAAAGACGAAGCCGGTTGTTTTTTGCGGCGATTTGAACGTTGCGCATCAGGAAATCGATCTGGCCCGGCCCAACGACAATCGTTTTTCCGCCGGATTCACCGACGAGGAGCGCGAGGGGTTTTCCAATTATATCCAGGCGGGCTTTATCGACACCTTCCGCGAATTCGAGAAGGGCGGCGGGCATTACAGTTGGTGGAGTTTCCGCACGGCTGCGCGCGAGCGGAATGTGGGTTGGAGGATTGATTACTGGTGCATCTCAGGCGTCCTGCGTCCACGGCTGAAAAAGGGCTGGATCATGCCCGAAGTCATGGGCTCGGACCACTGCCCCGTGGGCATGATTTTGGATTAGCCAGCAAAGGGAACGCAGATGGCTGACGACGAAATCACGCGGAATGCGCGGGTCGACTGGGAAAAGCTCCGCACCTGGCGGATGCCGTTCGGTCGTTACAAAAATTCCCCGCTTTACGATATTCCGGCGGAATATTTGTGCTGGTTTGAACAGCGCGGCTGGCCCGAAGGGGATCTGGGGCGTCTCCTGCGAATCGTGCTGGAAGCAAAACGCGAAGGGGCCGATGAAGCGTTTCGTTCGTTACGAAAATAAATCTCCGGAGAGTCCGACACCTTTATAGTCTAAAAGGCAAACGGGCTTCTTGAGCGTGGAACCTATTTTTAGCCTATAGCGGTGCAGAACTATCTTATTCTACATCTAAAGGCCTAGATGGGCTTTCATTGCTGCTTTCAGGAGTTCTTGAAAGAGTGTCAGACTGATTGATGCAGCCTTTGTGGCGGCCTCATTCTTGGCTTTTGTCCAAATCGTGTTGTCGCGGGCATCATCTAAAAAATCATGACTCTTCATTGTAAGGGAAAGCAAAACCGCTGCATGCGGCTGGCCTCTGTGATCCGTTATGACTTCCCCCACAATGTATCCTGCATCGATCAAAAGTTTTGCGTTGTAGCTAATGTCTGCTGCTCAAGCCACGACTAATAAGGCATCATTTTGAGGCTGTATGGCTTTAGTCGGCATTTCACTCCATGTTTTGCCTTCCAAGACGCGGCCGGCTTTCTTTTTATTAAAGCCTCCCCATTGCTTGAAGAAAAACGCAACCCCGGCCTTGTGGCATTGATCGCGGATGTCGATGACCCATTCCTTTTGCATCGGTCGGGCACGGGGCCCTGATTCACCACCTACAATGGCCCAGTCAATTTTTTTCAATTTCAGCCTGGGCAACGGCCCCAACAAGGGTTCAAGCGAAAGGAATTTGATATGGGCATGGGTCTTGCGCAGGCAATCAATTCTGGAAACCACATCCTCATTTTCAACACTGACTCCCATCCAGATATTGGGCGCCCAATGCAAAGACGGGTCAAGCTCCAGCAATCGCTCGGCCCGCTTGGTCAGGACTTGGAAACGGTGCCAATGGGCCAGCCTCATGACGGCAAAAACCTTCTGGATGAATGAAACAGGGACATCCTTGTGAAACAAATCGCTCATGGAGTTTACAAAAATAGTCTGAGGCTGCTTCCATCCCAAAGGAATGCCCAGTGCGTCTTCGTGAAGAGTCAGGTTGAATCCGTTGGTATAGTTCGCCACGCCCATAGCATGAAGACGCAACGCCATCCGCTCGGCATAGCAGTTCTTACAGCCTGGGCTGATTTTGGTGCAGCCGGTCAGAGGATTCCAGGTGGACTCGGTCCATTCAATGGAGGATTTTGTCGCCATTACGTAACTCCCTGATTTCGGTATTTATTGAAAATATGCTGAACAATCTTGTGTCCTGTGGCATTGGGTGAAGCAAAATAAAGATAATACACAATCGCGTTATTGCTATTCCGCATCGGAATGGGTTTTGGCACATGCTCGAAACCTGCAATATCCTTGAGCCTTTGGCGAAAGGCTTCCGCAATGGTTTCATTATTGTTTTTTGTGGGGTAACCAAAAAGATCTCCCTTGTTGTCGTAAGCGATGTCCAACCAAGAAGCATCCCCCCAAAACGCAGTCATTCGTTCCACCTGATCTGGTTTGACTTTATCCCTGTTGTGCCAAAGCGCATTGCGGTTGATGTCCGCCACGGGAAAATTGAGGAAGATTTCAACCGTACCAAGCTGGCCAGCCTTTTGTATGGATGCCCAATTCAAGTGTAGGCCATATGGGTCAAGAAGGCATAAACCTCTGGTGTGCCGATCCGGGCTGAGCAGCGGAAATACTTCTTCGAGCAGAACCTTGTTGCAGTCATCCTGATAAATTTTAACATTTGGAATATCTTCAGCTATCTTACGAAGATTTTCCGCCTTTCCAGAATCCAAGTCGATCAAATGATATCCGTCAAATGGAGGAGTCGTATTCAAGGCATTCAACGGACTTCCCGCCACAAGCTCTCCGGTGGCCTTGGATATATGAATTCCAGCCCCCGCAAATGCGTCCACGTAATAGTGTCCTTTGCACCATTTTTGATTGGCAAGAATTTTGGAATATTCTTTGGCATAGTCCTTGATAATGTCGAGCTTCACCTCGGACCAATAGCCAATTTCATCAAACTCAAAAGCACTCATGTAGTTGTCGGCGCAAAGCATGAGGCATTGTGGTCTTAAACACAATCCCGGCTAACCTGAAACTTTATCTATTCGTTAAATTCCCAAGACAATTCGCGCCGCTACTGGAATGTCATGGAAGGAATATTCGTTTGGAAATCGAAGCTGTTTAAATTCGGTCGCGCATGTCTCTAGCAAAATGCATCAAACCCCGGTCACATTGAACACGATCGTGCGGGTATGGCTTTGATTGCGGTGCTCGAAGACAAACACGCCCTGCCAGGTCCCCAGGCAGAGTTTTCCCGCGGCAATTGGAATCACCTCTGAAGTCCGGGTCAAAACCATGCGGATGTGCGACGTCATGTCGTCCGGCCCTTCCAGGGTATGCACAAAACCGGGAGTGTCCTCGGGCACGAGGTCTTCAAAATATTTATGCAAGTCGGTGCGAGCCGACGGGTCCGCATTTTCGAAAATAATCAGGCTCGCGCTGGTGTGGGTGATGAAAACCGTGGCGGTACCCTCCCGAACGCCGCTGTCTGAAACCGCCTCCCGTATTTTGTCCGTGATTTCATAGGTGCCTTTTCCTTTGGTGCGGACGGAAAAACTGGAGGTTTTGGAAATCATGGCTCTGGCAACTGATCCCTATTCCGCTGTCAACGCTCTCCTTCGACGCGGATTTCCACGCGGCGGTTGCGGGCCTGTTCCTCGATGCTTCCGCGCGGATTCACGATGGGGCGCGTTTTGCCGAATCCGCGCGAATGAAGGACATCCGGGCCGAGCCCGGATCTTTGTCTGAGCCAGACTGCCACCGCTTCCGCGCGCTGCTCGCTGAGGCGCTGATTGTATTCATCCGTGCCGATGGTGTCGGTGTGGCCTTCAACCATGATTTGCACCTTTTTTGCCTGGGCCAGCACGGCAGCCACCTGTCCGAGGCTCGATTCGGCGTCCGTCTTGAGCCGGGCTGAATCAAATTCAAACAACACATCACTGGAGAGACGGATCAATATCGGCTGGAAACCGGGGCGCTCCAGTGCGCTTGGCGGCCGTAAATTGGCAAGCGAAGAAATTTCGGAAAAGCCGGGAGTTCCCTTGGAGGAGGCCATGGCATCGCCGTTCCCGCCGGGATTGGATTGCGCCAACGCTTTGTTGGCCTCGGCCATTGCGGCGGTTGACGCTTCATTCGCCAGCGCCTGCGCTGCTTCCGGAATCCCGCCTTCAGAATGGATGGGCAATGCGGTAAATGCCTCCGCCGGGAGCGGCGCGGGGCCATTGCCGAGCGGGGCTGTGGGCAGGTTTGTGAGCCGGGGCAGAGGGATGGAAGGCGCTTTGAGCGGACCGTCAAAAGCGGCGATTTTTTCCGTGCTCATTTCCAAAGGCTCGCGTGAATTTTTGGGATTGCTTCCCTGGGTTGGCGGCAGCTCGGGCTCGAGATGTTTGGGATCAATGGTGGCGCGTTCCAGGTGGAATCGGGCCGGCTCAATGGGGTCCACGAGCGGTTTCCCAAAATCCACATACAGGCCGCGGAACAGAATATATAAAGTCCCATGCAACAGCAGCGAGGCCAGGATAGCCAGCAACAGCCAGGCTATGAAGGAAGTGCGTTCGGACCGGTTGGTGGACTCAAATGAGTTCATCTTTTTTGCGATCCTTGATACTAGTGCACTAAACCCCAGGTTAAAAGTTCAATTGGAAGGAGATTTGTAATCCGGATATTGTTTCCTCAGGCGCAAAAGGACTTCATCCGCCTTTTTTTCAGCGCCCGCCACTCGCCAGGCCTTTTCCGCCTTGCCCAGGGCAAGGGGGGTCAAAACCGGGTCGTCGATCAGGAGGGCCACGGCCGAATAGATTTTGCCCGCCTCGTCATAATTGAGTTTCGCCATCGCCACGTCGCCGAGCAAAAGCCTGCCGCGGGCGTTGTATTCGCCTTCCGGATTTTGCTCCAGGATCTGGTCGGCCAGCTTGACCGTGCTGTCGTAATCGGCGGCGCCGAGGCACGCTTTTGCCAGGGGTTCCAGAACCGCGCTGCGATTGGCTTCCTCGGGAAAATTGACACGGTAGATTTTCCATTCACGGATGGCCGCCCCATAGTTTTTGAGTTGCGACATCAACATGGCCAGGCGCAATTGCACGCGTTTGCGCTGGGGGCCATCCTTGCTCCCTGCCAGGACCTTGCGGAAGTAAGACTCGGCGGCCGGGGGATCGCTGCCGTCCATCAACTGCTGTCCGAGCCATTCATAGACGCTTAGCGAAACGGCAGGCGCCTGCGGATTTTTCATGCGCCAGGCATCGTAGGCATCGACTTCCAAGCGCAGGCTTTTCAGGTCCCCATTGTGCAGGACAATCCGGATGATTTGCGGGGTGGCAATGGCATAGTAAGCGGTGGAATCGAGCCGCCGGGCTTCCAGCCAGTGCGGCAGCGCATTCGTATCGTCTCCAGCGGTTTGTCTGGTCAAGGCCAGCCAGTAGTGGGCTTCGGCCGAGTGGGCGGATTTTGGAAATTCCGAGAGCAGCAATGACAGCCATGTTTCAAGCCTGGCGTTGTCCTTTTGTCCGCCTGCGAGCATGGAAGCCTGCCAAAGCAGATTTTCGCGCTGCTCAAATTTTGGCGCGGTCTCGATCAACTGTTGCCAGGATTTGAGGGCGGCGTCGTTTTTCCCGAGTTGTGTTTCGGCAAGCCCCTTCCACCAAAGCGCCTGCGGGCCTGAGGGGTCGCCGGGAAATTTTCCAAGGTACTCCGCAAATCGCGCGGCGGCATTTTCATAATCCTTTCCGTTAAAGTCCGCATAAGCGGAACGGAAATACACCCCCGCCAGCAACTCCGGCTTGAGGCTTTTCAAGGCATCCGGCGCCTTTAACACCTCGGCATACATCCCGGCGGCGGTTTTGTAATCCGACTTCCCGTAAAAACCGTCGGCCCGCATCAATTGTACCAGCGGCAGGCGTTCGGACTTGGGAAATTTTGTGATAAAACGGGCGGTCTCGGGGAGAAAATCCTCCGAGTTTGCGCTTTTTAACAGCAGGATGCGCGCCCACATCGAAGGCTCCGCGACGTTGTCATTTGGAAATTCCTTGAGGATGAACTGGTACAAATCCAGCGCTTCCTGGTTTTTTTGCGTCAGCCGCAAGGCCTCGGCGGTGAGAAACAGGACCTGGGGCCGTGCCACATCGGGAAAAGCGGGGCGCACGTCGTTGAACACCTGGGTGACCGTCGCATAATCGCCCGCCGCAAAATACGACTGGATCAGCCCCAGATGGGCGAGTTTTTTCCAGAAGTCCGGCGCCTCGGTCCTTCGCACCACTTCATAAAAGCCGGCCGCGTCCCGGTAGTTTTTCTGGCTGTACGCCAGATTGCCGGCCCGCACGCCCGCTTCCGCGCGCAACGCGGCGTCATTGGTGGATGCCAGGACGGCTTTCAGCAACGTAGCGGCATGAGCGTTGTTGTTAGACTGGATTTCCAGGCAGGCGAGTTTCAGACGGCCGTAATCGAGCCAGGGATTGTCCTTTTCTTTCCCGGCGAGAAACTCGAGGCTCGGGCGCGCCGGTTCCAGTTGATTGAGATTGTCCGAAACCAGGACCACCAGATAATGCGCCCGCAATTGAACTTCCGGCAGCGTGGCTGAGGTTGCCTTTTGGAGGAAGGGAAGCGACTCCTTCCATTTTTTGTCCGCAGCCAGCATTTCGCCGCGGAGAAGATTGGCGGGGCCGAGCCAGTCGCTTTTGGAAAATTTCTTTTCCAGGAGGTCGAGCGTTTGATGGGCTTCGTCAAAACGGCCGAGGTCGCGGTAGCAAAGCGCCACGCGATAGAGCGCCTCCTCCTGATATTTACCCTCCGGGTAATAGCGCAGGAGATCGCTGAGAATGTTGATGGCCCGACCGGGATTTTTTTGCTGCTGCAGCGCGACCGCTTCATCCAGCAATTCCTTTTCCGGAGGTTGCAGCTTGGATAAATCAATCACAACAGGCTGTTCGGGAACAGGCTGCGGGGCGGCGTTGAGCCCGGCAGGTGAAACGGCCGGCAACAGCAAAATCAGCAGGAAGCGAAGTTTCATAAAAGGCGGTTCCTGCTGTACTACCCGCTTCCGCCGCCAAAAGAAGCAAGAAAACCGGTGAAAACAATCCGCGTGACAAAGGGCATCGGGGTTTGGCACCTTGTTTGCACATGAGCGTAAAACCATTGGAAGGAAAAGTCGGCCTCATTTTTGGGGTGGCTAATAAACGAAGCATTGCCTGGGGGATCGCCCAAGCCTGGGCCCAGGCCGGGGCCAGGCTTATCTTCAATTACCAGGGGGAACGCATCAAGGACAACGTCGAGGAGCTGGTCGGCGAGTTTGGAGCCGACACGCCCCTGCATCCCTGCGATGTGAGCAAGGACGAGGAAATCAAAAGCTTTTTCGACTTTGTCCGCACGAAGACCGACAAAGTCGATCTGGTTCTCCACAGCGTGGCCTATGCGCCCCGTGAAGCGTTGGAAGGCCACTTCGTCAACACCTCGCGCGAAGCATTCCGTGTCGCCCATGACATCAGTTCGTATTCCCTGATTGCCCTCTCCCGTGAAGCGGCCCCACTGATGAGCGATGGGGGCAGCATTATTGCCATGAGCTATTATGGAGCCGAAAAAGTCGTTCCGCATTACAACATCATGGGCGTCGCCAAGGCGTCCCTGGAAGCCTCCGTGCGCTATCTGGCCAATGATCTCGGTACGAAAAAAATCCGCGTCAATGCCATCAGTGCCGGGCCGGTCAATACCCTGGCTGCCCGCGGGATTGCCGGGTTTTCATCCATGATGAAACATTACGAGGAACATGCGCCCCTCAGGCGGAATGTGGAAATGGCCGAGCTTGGCGCCACCGGCGTCTTTTTGGCGAGCCCCGGTTCCGCATCCATCACCGGCCAGACGCTCTATGTCGATTGCGGTTATTCGATCATGGGGATGTGAGCGGTGCAGAGCCACCGCAGGGGGTAGTATAGTCGGATAGTGGGATCGCCTTATGGTCAAATAGTTGAATAGTGGAAGAACAGAGGCAGAATTTTCATGTCACGTATTGAACGTTTTGAGGACTTGCAGGCCTGGCAACTGGCCCGCTCCAAATGACCATGCCACCATCCGACCATCCGAGTATCCCACCAGCAAATGCGAAGCTTTTGCTCTGGGACATCGACGGCACGCTTGTTTCGGTTGGGAAAGCGGGCGAGATTGCTTTGGTCATCGCCATGGAACGGCTTTTCGGCGTTAAAACCGACATTCAAAAAATTGATTTTCGGGGGAGGACGGACACATGGATCGGCGTGCAGCTTTTCAAGCAGGCGGGAATCGAAGAAACCCCCCGGAACATTCACGATTTCAAGGAGGCCTATCTTGCGGTGTTGAAGGAACAACTGCCCATGAGCGTCGGGAAAGTGCATCCGGGCATCCTCGATATTTTGGAACAGGCGCGGCTCCGCCCGGATTGCGTGAATGCGCTGCTCACGGGCAATCTCGAACGGGGCGCCAAAATCAAATTGGAGCATTATGATGTGTGGAGCTATTTCGAGTTTGGCGCCTTTGCCGACGACTCTCAGCTTCGCAACGAGCTGGGACCGGTGGCGCTGAAACGCGCCCTGGAGAAAACCGGGCTGCATTTCAAGCCGGAGCAGGTGTATGTCATCGGCGACACGCCGCACGACATCGAATGCGGCAAGGTGATCGGTGCGAAGACCATTGCCGTGGCCACGGGCGGCTATTCGCGCGTGGAGTTGGAAGCGCATGCGCCGACGGCGCTGTTCGACGACCTACGACACCCTGAGAAATTTTTCAAGCTGCTGGATCCTTAAAACAGCACAGGTTCTCGCGCAAAGGCGCAAATTCGCGAAGAACAAGGAATTAGCGGGATCACTTATCTTTATCCCCCTGATAAGGGGGAAGACAAGGGGGTTTGTGTTTGGTGGCAGATTAAAACGCCGCTTTTCAGCAAATGCGTCCAAAATCCCGTCTGGTGAATCCGCGCCGAATCCACTCACAAAACATGAGAAGACAGTGGGATATGCCGCCAAAAAAATTCATGCGCTTATCAACGAACTAGCGCAATGACCCCCGCCAGCGTGGGCGAGCGCCAATATTGAGTGGGGGGTGGAATTACAAAAGATCATTTAAAAGAAGCGGCTGGTGGCGGTCGGTCTGCCGCGCCTGGTTTCGCCAACTCGCTGATTCCGATCCAGTTTTCCAGCCATTTCCATGTCGAATCCGCATCCTGCATTTGTGGCAAAGTCGCTAAATTGATCTGTTTTGTGTCCACTGCGTTCCGACCACGGTAGGCATCTGCAAGCTCCTTGAACACATGTCCTTGAACCTTGATCTTTTGGTCAAGCGTGATCAAACCGAGCGAATACTCCAGGGGATGAAACGCGTATTGCCTGTCAAGATCGTGACTTGACCACCATGTGAACCAGTTCACGCCGGACTGAATCGCGTTAACCGTGGATTCCTGGAGAAACCGTGGAATATTTTCCGGGTCGGTCCAGTCCTCGGACATTCCATATTCCTGAATCCAAATAGGTTTGCGAGGATTGCCAGAATATGAACGGGCAAGCGCAGCCATGGCCTCCGGCAGGCGCAGGCAGCGGGGATCGAAGCAATTACCACCGGCACGGCCCAATGCTCCGGTGAAGAATGTCCAGCAATGCAGTGGGATAATGCTTTGCGTTGTTGCAAGGCATTGAGGCGAGAAGGTTGCCCGCGTGAACCATGGATTGTGATCGACCCCATTCACATGTGTTCCTCCCGGGAGGCATTTTTCAGAGAGGGCCAGCATTTGGCTGCTCCACCGGTCGCCACAATCGAGATCGTCCGTCTGCCAGCAGCAATTTAACTCATTGCCGAGATCAAACCCCAGGAAGTTGCTATGTTGTGACATGGCTTTTGCGATGCTCGTCACATAGAACTCCTGGATGCTCCTCTCCTCCAAGAGCTGGTAAAAGGAGCTGTCCGGTTGGAAAGGAGGTTTAAAAGCGTAACCTGAAAGCCAGCCAACGAAGAGACTCACACAGACATCAAGTTGCCTTTCCTCCGCCAAATTCATAAGAATCTCAAGACGGTCAAGATGTGCCTTGCTTACAACTTTTGGATTGGGTTGAAAGTATGGCCATATCAGCATAATGCGGATGTGATCGGCGCCAAGTCTGACGATGGCATCCAAGTCCTTAGCGATGGCGTCCGATTGGAAATCGTTCCAGCAGTGCCACCAAGCGCGAGTGGGTGTGTAGTTCACTCCGAAACGATATTGAGTTAATCCAAATCTCATAATTTTCTCCCTGATTGTTACGAGCAGATCGTTACCAGTCAGCAACTCCGAGGACCTGGCATCCGAGGCTGCTGCTTGTCCCGCCGTAGCCTTGCGAAGGCGGACGCAGCCGTAGTGCTGGTGTGTGAAGGGTTGAGGCGGACGGCCTGGTTCGGATTCTTCATGTATTTATTGGAGGTGCTGTTGGTGCAACTCGTGTGCATCGCCAAAATATCAGTCCGAAAACAAGGACACCTAAACCCGTGACACCAATAGATATGCCAACCACCGTGGAAATCATGACGGATGATATATCTGATGACAATTTGTCTGTGTGTGCAATGCCCGACTCGCCAAGTGTGTTAAAACCACCGATCATTCCGATGACTGTTCCCAAAACGCCCAAGGCAGGCCCAGCAAGGGTCATTATACCACCAATAATCATCGTCCACCTTATGACTGGTTTCATATTTTTTAATCCGAACGCACATTAGTTTCGATTCGGTTCTTATTGCAGTAGGTTGTTTTCAACCTATTTCGGGAATTGAAGCGGACTCGTTTCAGAAGCGCCATGCACATGCCATCAGCATGCATGAATTTGGGTTGTGAACAATCAGAGTTTTAAGTTTAAAGCCTTTTTTGCGTGCCGAGTCACGGCAATTTCCATTGCTTCACAAGTTGCTGATAGACTGGCTTGGGCAGCAGGACGTAGAGCGGCTTGGCGGCGGGATCGACCCATGCGATCAGCTCCCGCAATCGTTGTTCCTCCATGGCCGTACAGCCGGTTGTCGGCTTGGCGCCATTCTCGCGCCAGATATGGAAAAAAATCGCGCTGCCCGCCCCGCGTTCTGTCCCCGGCCCGGTATTGTGGCCGATGAATAATTTCAGGCGATGGGCCGGGTCGTCCATCCGCATTTGCTGCCGTTTCTCCCAGTCGTTTTGGGGCCCGCGCCCGGGGAGCCGCAGGTGTTTGTTATAATACGGGGAAGAGCTGTCTTCCACCCACAAATCCTGCTCGGTGACCTGGGTGTAGCCGAGGTTTGGATTTTTTTGAATTTCGGGATCATAACCGTAGGCCTCTCCTATTGCAAAGACCCCGCAGGGCGCGCGGCCATCGCCCTCTTTTTTTACAAGACCGTCCAGGTCCGCGGGATGCAGTCCGCGGCCCCAGGCCAGGCCGTTCTTGCCAAGCCGGACCGGCCAGGGCTGGCCGACCGGATGCCATTCATCGTTGCTGCGCTCAAAGCGCTGGAGAACGCCATTGCTTAAGTTCCAGTCGTCTGTCAGTGTCAGAACCAGTTGCTGGCAGCCGGTGGGAATCGAGAAGGAATCGTCGCAGAGGCCCGCGGATGGAAAGGCGGCCCAGAGCAAAAGCAGACCCAGGCAAAACCGCCTCGCAATGCCAGGTTCCAGTTTCAAATAAGTTCCCATTCAAGAAATATGGTTTTGACCATGGAGCGATATGGAGTGCGGTGGCAAGCCGTAGGCGCGACACCGCTTTGTATCTCCAGCAAAGAACAACTCCGACCGATGTCGCGAGTACAAAGCGCCGTCGCCGCTATGCTCTGCCGGCACACTCCAAGGTTCCCCGTGCTTTCCCGCTGGACTTCGTGTGGCTTTCATAATCAGATGAGGCATCCGGGTTAGGAGTCATCGCCCCGGAATTTTTTCATGCGCCGGCGGGAATCCAAACGCATTTTCCACGATTGAATGGCGCCCGGCCCGACGAACAGGAAGTAACCGGCCATGCTGGCTAGAACCAGCGGCGCCAAAGCCAGGTCAAATATGACCTGGAGCCCCATCATGGCAGCGGAAAAAATGGCGAGGTATTTTATCGGAATCTGGATCGGCAGCGGGAAAATCATGATCGGCAGGTCCGGATAGAGCGTGGCAAACGCGAACAACAGCGAGGCCATGATATAGGTGCTGGGAATCGGCCCCTGATAGAAAAGAACACCCGCCAGCGAGAAAAACAGGACGCTGACCAGCATATAAAAATTTAAAAGAAAGGCGCCCCAGGCGTTTTCCAGTCCCTCGCCGATAAACCAGGTGAAATACATGGAGATCAAAAAAAAGATCATGCCGAAAGAGCCGGGCGCAAAAGCCGGCACCAGCAAAAAGCTGAACACGCGCCAGACCTCTCCGTGCAGCACCGCCTGCGGGTCGAAAAGCAGGCTGTCGTCAAAACCCGGACTCAGGGTCTGAAGCACGAAGGTGAGGCAGTTCAGGATGACGAGGCTGCGGATCAGGTGGGGAATGCCCCAATGTCCAAAACGATTTTCAAGACGGATGAGCCAGGGCGAGATTTCCATGCAGGTCAGGGACTGCTGGTGATCTTGGACCAGTCCATGTGATGTTTTTCGGCGTAGGCCTGAAAATAATGTTCGTGCATGATGAGCACGGAACGCACGACGCTGGAATCGTCCGCATGACCGAGGGAAGGCAGGAAATCCGGGATCAGGTCTGTCCGTTTATGCCCGTAAAAAAGAGCGAAGATGGCTTCCGCGACGGCGTAATAGGGCATTTCATCCGCTTCATTTTCCGCAAAATCCTCAACCACATCCGCTAAAAATGTGAGTTGGTCCACGAGGTGGGGAAATTTGGGCGCATGAATCTGGGTGAATTCGAGCTTGAGCAGCGGCAGTTCATGCAAAAGGCGTTTTAAGGTCACGGGGCTGATCTTGGCGGCTCCCCGGCGGACAAAGTTGGCAATTTCAGGCATAAAACCAACCTGTAATTTTCCAAGGCAAAGACAAGATAATTGCTTCTGTTTGTCCATGATAATGCACATTAAGATCAGGTGGTTGCGGTGGATCGCCACGTCCGGCTTCGCCGGTCTCGCGATGACGAGTTGCCCGAGTCATCATCTTTGTTGGCATAAGGCCATACGCGACCGCGTTCCGCCGCGGCGGACGAGGAGCGTAGCGACGCGGCAATCCATGCAATTGACGCAAAATAATTCTGCTTGGGTCGGTTCCGAAGCACGCTAATATTATTACATGAACTTTTTAAGCGCCGCAGCTCTTCTTCTTGTGGTGGAGGGTGTATCGGTTCAAAGGCCGTTGGTTGATTTTGATCTGGTCGTTGATGCGCTGAAAACCCAGGGAACCTGGGAAGAGAATAAAACAACCAAATTTTTATACCGCCCCAAAGTTGAAAAAGACTGGGCGCCCTATCGCAACGGCCAGTGGATATACACGGACTATGGTTGGACCTGGAAAGGCGCCGACGCCGGTTCGTGGGTGACGTACCATTACGGGTATTGGACCAAACGGGTTGCGGATGGCTGGGTTTGGGTTCCCTCGGGTCATTGGCTGCCATCGACCGTGGACTGGGTCAAAAGCGGCGACTATGTCGGCTGGCGGGCCAGCAAGCTCGATCGTTTCAGCAATACCCAGGAACCGGACAATGTGCGTTACAGCGATCCAAGCGAATGGAATTTTGTACTGTCTGAAAAGTTGCGGGGACCTCTGAAACCGGAGGATTTTGTGACCGGGGAAAAAGCCAAGGATTTGCTCATAAGCGGGCAACCGCTGGATCATATCTTCAAATCGTATCGTGAAATCGGCAGGCCCGGACCCGACCCTGCAATCCTCAAGTCGGGCGAGAAGGACAAACTGTTGATTCCCATAGTACGGGACCTGCAGGACCTGGAAAGCCGGCCCGATAAAGCTGAAGCCACTGACTTTTACGCCTATCGCCCGTCGTTTGCGCAGGATGAAGACGGGATTTTACGCCGGGTGGAACTCTTTTTGCATCCCCGTAAACAGAGCGAGAAGGATGAAGAGCTTAAAAAAGTTCTGGGGCATGACCCGAAGAAGGACGAGGATGCGAAGAAACAGGCCGAAAAGCTGGAGGAACAGATCGAGCGCGAGCGCAAAAATCAGGAAATGCTGTATCGCTGAACTTTAGTTGTGCACGCCCGTGAAGAACACAAATGAACAGTCTTGTGCTAATTCCGAGGCGGCCTAATCTGGCCCCATGCGTTTTCCAATAGCTGCGCATCCTGCAAAATGTGATTCCTGACCTATGAGCGATCCGGTCCAGCATGAATGTGGCGTGGCCCTGGTGCGGCTGCTCAAGCCCCTATCCTATTATTATGAGAAATACAACACGCCGCTTTGGGGCCTGATCAAGCTGTTTCTGTTGATGGAAAAGCAGCACAACCGCGGCCAGGACGGCGCGGGTGTGGCGGCCCTCAAACTCAACGTCAAACCGGGCTTTCCGTACATTTTCCGGGAGCGGGAAATGAAGAGCAACCCACTGGACCGCATTTTCAGCAAATTGTTCAAGGAATACAACAAGCTGGTCAAAGCAGGAACCATCCATCCCGAATTTGCCGTCACGGTGAAGGACAACTTTACGTTTGGCGCCGAGGTTTACCTGGGACACCTGCGTTACGGAACCTCGGGCGGTTACAACATCAGCGCCTGCCATCCTTATTTCCGCCGCAGCAACTGGCCGACGAAAAACCTCATCCTGGCCGGCAACTTCAACATCACCAACGATTCCGAGCTCAACCAGCACCTGATCGATCACGGCCAGCATCCGATCTTCAGCACGGACACGCAAACGCTCCTCGAGGAGATCGGATTCCATCTCGACCAGGAGCACGACAACATTTACCGCCACCTTCGCGACTCGGGGCTTCAGGGCCAGGACATCGCCCATGGAATCAGCCAGAAGCTGGACCTCGTGGAAATCATCAAAAATGCCTCGCGCGGCTGGGATGGGGGCTACGCCTTGGCGGGAGTGGTTGGCAATGGCGATGCGTTTGCCCTGCGCGATCCGAACGGCATCCGGCCGTTGTTCTACTTCAAAAACGACGAGGTGATCGCCGTTGCTTCCGAACGCGCCCCGCTCATGACGGTTTTCGACCTCGAATACAAGGACGTGCGCGAGGTGACTCCCGGCTCCGTGCTGGTGATCAAAAAGACCGGCGCTGTCAGCGAAGGCGCCTTTCACGACCCGGCCCCCCTGAAATCCTGCACCTTTGAACGGATCTATTTTTCGCGCGGCAACGACCAGGATATCTACCGTGAACGGAAGAAACTGGGGGCCTTGCTGGGAGAACAGATTTTGGAGGAGATCCAATCCGATTTCGACCACACACTGTTCAGCTTTATTCCCAATACGGCCGAGATTGCCTACTACGGATTGCTAGAGTCGTTGCGTCTCCGCCGGCGCCTCGAGGTGCGGGATTTGATCCTGAAGGCGGTGCGGCAGGGGGTGATGACGGAGGATTTTCTGGACGAGCTCATCCTGCGCGGCTGGCCGAGGGCCGAGAAGGTGGCGCACAAGGACATCAAGCTGCGAACCTTTATCAGCCAGGAATCGGACCGCAACCAACTGGCTTCCCACATCTACGACATTTCCTACGGCACGATCACGCCGAGCGATACCCTGGTTTGCATCGATGACTCCATCGTGCGCGGCACGACGTTGAAAAATTCGGTCATCAAGATTCTGGCCCGGCTCAATCCGAAAAAGATCGTCATTGCCTCCACCGCTCCCCAGATCCGTTATCCCGATTGTTACGGCATTGACATGTCGCAGCTCGGGAAATTCATCGCCTTCCAGGCGGTTGTGGCGCTGGTGAAGGAACACCATATGGAAGATCTGATCCAGGAAGTGTACCGCGACTGCCTTGCGCAGCAGGACAAGCCGCCGGCCGGCATGCAGAACCATGTCAAACGCCTTTACGACCGCTTTACCACGCAGCAATTATCGGAAAAAATTTCCGTACTGGTGGCGCCCAAGTCCGACACCTGGCAGGGCGAGGTTAAGATTATTTTCCAGACTGTGGAAAACCTGCATAAGGCGCTGCCCGGCCATAGCGGCGACTGGTATTTTACCGGCAAATATCCCACCCCCGGCGGCTATCGCGTCCTGAACCGCGCGTTCATCAATTTTTATGAAAACTCCGACTTGCGGAGTTATTGAGCGGATGCGGGAGGCAAGGTCTCACACGAAGACACGAAGCAAAGGGGTTTGGGTTGCCCGCTAAAAGACGCAAGAGGTTAGCCTGCATATTTCATACTCATTTCAATGGTCAACCTGTTAGCGCCTGGACGTAACTGGGAAAGGCACGAACTGGGCTATGCAGGCTATGTAACCCGGATGTTCCTGCACCCCTATTTCCGCCATACTTTGGAGCAGGACACTTTGCACGGGGTTTCAGAAGCGTGTGAAACATCCGGGCTAGAGCCAGCACATTTTTGGCTTAAAACTTAATTTGGAGTGCGGCGGCAAGCGGATGCGCGACACCGCTTTGTATTTTCCGCAAAAGTGCCAATCTGCGTAATCTGTGGATAGAAATGTGTTCTTTGCCTTAATTCTTTGTACGCTCGCTCATGGACAAATCCTACTGGAACCGCATTGGCAAAAACTACAGCCGGGAAATTTTCCACGCGCTGCACAGCGACCGCAAGGGTTGCCTGCGGCGGTTGTTGAACCGGCTTGCAGGCCCGGACAAGGACGTTATCGATTTCGGTTGCGGCACCGGACAGTTTCTTCCCCTGCTTGCGGAAAAATGCCGGTACGTGCGCGCGCTGGATTTTTCGGCCGGATTGTTGGAGCAGGCGGCGGCCCGGCATCGCCGGTTTGGGAATATTGAATTTTATAATGTCGATCTGAGCCTGCCCCGTTTGAAGTTCGAAGCGGCGGCTTGGGGACTTTGCGTCAATGTCCTGATCATGGAGAATTTTTCGCTTCGCCGCCGCATCCTGCAAACCATCCGGCGCTGCCTGCTTCCCGGCGGAAGGCTTTTGCTGGTGCTCCCTTCCCTCGAATCCGTTTTTTTGACCCAACAACGGTTGATCGAATGGAATTTGCGCGATGGTTTTACCCCTCGTCGCGCGGCGGAGGCCCGCATCCCCGGGCTTTCCAGGCGCGCGTTGGACCGCGTGCATGAAGGCATCTTTCCGGTGGATGGCGTACCCACCAAACATTATTTGAAGGAAGAATTGGAGCTTTTCCTGAGCTCGGGTGGATTTGAAATGGAAAGCATCGAAAAGGTGGAATACGGATGGGAAACCGAATTTGCCGGCCCGCCGCGGTGGATGAAGTCGCCCTATCCCTGGGACTGGGCGGTTGTGGCGCGGAAGAGCCTATCTAAAAAATAGTTAGAGCGTATTCATATTAATCAGCCGCTAAAAGGCTGTACAATGCTTGAGGGATTCCGTACAAGATTGGGATGAAATCCTACAGTGCTGATTTACGGGCCAAGATAGTCAAACGCCGGGAAAAGGGG